>NZ_CEXQWX010000078.1:0-28072 GCF_982718395.1 Carboxylicivirga sp. | reverse complement strand
GCCAATGAGTTAGGCTTCGAATTTACGGAAGAAGATAATGAACGTTTAAAGGGCGTCAGCCGAATGACTTCATTAAATATTCTGCTCGAAATTGGAGGAATTACACTAAACGATGAGGAGAAACTCCGTCTGGCTGAAAAGAAAAATGAAAACTACAGGACATTTATATTAAAAATGCAACCAGATGAAATTCTGGATGGTGCCAAAGATTTCCTGCAAGAACTAAAAGAAAAAGGAATAAAGATCGCATTAGGTTCAGCCAGTAAAAATGCTATGACTATCCTGGAGCGTCTTGAATTGACTCACTTATTTGAAGCCATTATTGACGGTACAAAGGTGAGCGAAGCTAAACCAGATCCTGAAGTATTCTTAAAAGGAGCCGAAGAGCTTGGTGTTTCACCTGATGAATGTGTTGTTTTTGAAGATGCCGAAGCTGGTGTTGAAGCTGCACTAGCCGGACAGATGAGATGCGTAGGTATCGGTTCTGCTGATGTATTGGGTAAAGCTAACCTGGTAATAGATGGCTTACACCAAATGTCTTACGAAAAACTGATGGAACTAAACTAAAAATTACGGTTTTGATGAGGAATGGTGGCGATCACCAACTTTAAAATCTTAAACCAATTACGATGAAGGAGTATTTAAAACACGATGAGTGGTGCATTATAGAAGAGGGCTTTAACCCGGAAAATCATCAATCCTCTGAAAGTATTTTCAGTATTGGGAATGGTAAAATGGGTCAACGAGCCAATTTTGAAGAAACGTATTCCGGTCCTTCGCTGCAAGGAAGTTATGTTGCAGGAATCTATTACCCTGACAAAACCCGTGTAGGTTGGTGGAAAAATGGTTACCCGGAATATTTTGCAAAAGTATTAAACAGTCCAAACTGGATTGGTATTGATGTACAGGTTGATGGTCATTACCTGGATTTATATACCTGCAAAACCGAGAACTTCAAGCGCACCCTTAATATGAAAGAAGGGTATTTGCTGCGTGAGTTCACAGCCACAATGGATGATGGCAAAAAGATCGAGGTTAGTGCTAAACGTTTTGTCAGCATGGCCGACACTGAAAATGGCGCTATTCGCTATTCGGTGACCCCTCTAAACTTCGATGGAAAAATTGCCTTTACAGCCTACCTGGATGGTGATGTTGAGAATGAAGACTCTAACTATGATGAAAAGTTCTGGAACATTCTTGATATGGAAGCACATGCAGGTGAAGCTTACCTGGTCGCTGAAACAAAAAAGATTGGATTCCGTGTTGGATATGGAATGAAGATCAAGGCAAAAATTGGTGATTCTAAGCTAAATATCACACCTGAGGTACTTAAAAAAGAAAACTGGGTTGGTAATAGAATCGAACGTGTTGTTAAAGAGGGCGAATGCTTTACAATTGAGAAAATTGCCGGTGTAACCAGTTCTCTTAATTACGACAAGGATAAACTACTTTCTGCTACAAAGAAAGTAACAACAGAAGGTTTTGACAAAAGCTTTGATGCCCTGCTTAAAGACCACATTAAGATTTGGGCTGATAAGTGGGTATTAAGTGATATTCGCATTAAAGGAGATGTAGCTGCACAGCAAGGTATACGCTTCAATATTTTCCATCTGAATCAAACTTACACAGGTGAAGACGAGCGATTAAATGTTGGTCCTAAAGGATTTACCGGTGAAAAATATGGTGGTTCAACCTATTGGGATACTGAGGCCTATTGTGTTCCGTTCTTTATCGCTACTGCTCCGTCGCAAGTTACACGCAACCTATTAATATATCGCTACAAGCATCTTGAACGTGCTATTGAAAACGCTGAAAAACTTGGTTTTAATAACGGAGCAGCGTTATATCCTATGGTAACAATTAACGGTGAAGAGTGCCATAACGAATGGGAAATCACTTTTGAAGAAATTCACCGTAACGGAGCTATTGCCTTTGCCATTCATAACTATATTCGTCACACCAATGACGAAGCTTACCTGGCAGAATATGGCTTGGAAGTTTTAATGGGAATCTCCCGTTTCTGGAGCCAGCGCGTAACTTTCTCTGAGGAACGTCAAAAGTTCGTAATGTTGGGGGTAACCGGTCCTAACGAATACGAAAATAACATCAACAACAACTGGTACACTAATAAGATGGCTGTTTGGTGCTTAAAGTACACCATTGAAGCTCTTGCTAAAGTCAAAGAGATGGATGAGTCTCGTTATAACGAAATCATCGCTAAAACATCATTTGATTACGAAGGCGAAGTATCACGTTGGAAAAACATCATTGAAAACATGCATTTCCCATATAACGAAAAACTGCAGGTATTTATGCAGCAAGATGGTTATATGGACAAAGAGCATATCCTTGTTGATCAACTGGATCCGGCTGAAAGGCCAATTAATCAATACTGGTCATGGGACAGAATTTTACGTAGCTGTTATATAAAGCAGGCTGACACCTTACAGGGAATCTATGTATTTGAAGAAGAATTCGATTTAGAAACCATTAAACGAAACTTTAAATTCTACGAACCACGTACTGTACATGAATCATCACTATCACCATGTGTACATTCAGTGTTAGCAGCTAAAATAGGAGATTACGAAAAGGCCTATGAAATGTACCTGCGTACATCTCGCCTTGATATTGATGATTATAATCACGAGGCACATGAAGGCTTACACATCACAAGTATGGCCGGTACATGGATGTCGATTGTAGAAGGATTCGGTGGTAAACGTGTACACGACGGACAGCTCTTTCTAAACCCAATTATACCTGAGCAATGGCAAGAGTACTCATTCCGAATTTCGTTTATGGGTAACGACCTTGAAGTAGTTGTCAATAATAAAGAAGTTAGCATTATTTCTCATGCAAATAATCAAATTGATTTAATGGTTTATGACACACCTGTAAGTGTAACACCAGGTCAAACTTCTGTTGTGAAGGCAAAATAGAGAGATTTTTTAGCAATAAAAGGAGCCCCTTTGGGCTCCTTTTTATTTTCTTATCCCATTACCCATCTAATTAAAGATGCAATCCGTAAACCAAAGCTGAAAAACAATTGACAACTCTGGATTGCAAAATGATCATCAGCTGCATCAAAATGGTCATCGGAAATGCCACAATGTCCGATCCGACTGCCACAATGACCACCATATGTAAATGATTGTAATCCAGAGATTACAAAATGACCACCACGAGCGTCTAATTGCTACCCCGGGATTACAAAATGATCATCCGGTCCATCCAACTGACTGTCATTAACAAAAAAACCTGTATCGTACTGATTCACTGCAAATGAATAAACTATTCAGTCAATTACATTACTCACCTTTGATCTTATTGGAACATTAGTTGGTCGCATTGGAGCATTAAAGTGCAATTGATATTATCAACTTTGTAATATGAATTTGATCCTTTAAAAATGACACAATGAGTAAAAAGCCAAGAACTGAATTCAGTAATAAATATCATGAAGATCAACTGCTATTTATATTGATGTCTTACCGATTCAGAGTAGACCGCATACAAAAAATTATTGCTAATCCAATATTTGAGGCTCCAACTCAAGTTCAAAAAGTCAGAACCGAATTAATCGAAATTCTTCGACAATTAAAGTCCTTGGGATGGTACGTCCCACACTTTCAAAATTGATACTCTTTTACTCTAATAAAAACCCCAGATTCCCTGTTAATAATCCCCATTAACAGGGATTTTTTTATAGTACCAGAATTTGAATTGCAGGTGTTGTAAAAAAAATAGCGAGAGGGTAAGCCAGAAAAGGGACGGTTAGCTTACCAAACTCTCACTATAACCAAGAAAAAACAATACTAACCCGAATTCGACGTAAAATTTTGAACTCGGGTTACTAGATTGATCCAAATATCAATCGTACCAATAGAACAATTATTGTTATTACAACAACACCAATCCAAGTTGGAGGGTATTGTATTCCTTTTTGATCAGCGTTACAATTTATATATCTTCCAAGTCTCATATTTTCTATCTAAAACAAAGTATTTGAAGAAAGTAAACTAATGCCCCTGCCAAATAACCTGCCATTGCTATCCAGGTTATTCTCCTCAGGTACCACAGAAAATTAATTTGCTCAAGCCCCATTGCTGCAACACCTGCAGCCGAGCCAATAATTAATAAGCTGCCTCCTGTCCCTGCACAATACGCCAAACAAGTCCAGAAAGGGCCATCTTGCACAAAACTGGCAGCAAAACCAGTAACGGAAGTCATTTCAATTGGATACATACCCATTGAAGCTGCAACTAAGGGAACATTATCAACAATAGACGAAACGATTCCAATTAATAAATTAACAGCAAAAATATTGTGCACTCTTTTATCTAACCAGCCAGCAAGCAGATCTAAATGACCAGCCGATTGCAAAGCTGCCACAGCGCTTAAAACACCAAGAAAGAACAGGACAGTTGGAATATCAACTGCTTTTAATGCAGCACTCACTGTTAATGTCCTTTTATCTTCAGCACTCCTGCTTTTAAGGTATCTATCGGTCATGATCCATAATACAGATAAACCAAGTAGCATACCAATATATGGTGGCAAATGAGTAACCGTTTTAAAAACAGGAACAGAAATAAGTGCAAACGTACCAACCACTAACATAAATATCTGTTCCTGTCTTGTTGTAAATTCTTTGGTTTCGTCATCTGGCAATAATGGCTTTGTTGTCTCTCCTTTAACAACAAATACACTAAACAATCCAGTTGATACCAGCATATTAACCAAACTAGGGACAATCAGTGCTCCAACAATATGCCCGGATGTCACCTGTCCTCCTATCCATAACATTATGGTGGTCACATCGCCAATAGGAGACCATGCTCCACCTGCATTGGCAGAAATGACTACAACACTTGCAAATATCCATCGGTTTTCTTGTCGGGTAATAAGCTTTCGCAATACTGTTATCAGTACTATTGTTGTAGTCAGGTTATCTAATACGGCTGACATAAAGAATGTTAACAGACTAACAACCCATAAAAGCTGATTTACATTTGAGCTTTCAATTTTATTGGTTATCACTCGAAATCCCTGGTACTTATCCACTAATTCCACAATAGTCATTGCTCCAATGAGGAAAAACAAAATTGAAGCAATCTCAGATAAATGGTGAAAAAGCTCATAATGAGTAATGAATTCAGTGACACTTTCTGTATTCTCGTGTAGAAAGTTGGTCCAGGAAACACTCGCACCTTTGGCTAATATTTCTTCGCCACCTAATGCATAGATAGCCCACATTGTGGTTCCTATAAATAAGGCTGTTGCCGCTTTGTTGATTTGATTAATATGTTCAAATACTATAAACCCGTAGCCCACGACAAAGACTACTAACATTAAAAAAAACATAGAATCCCCCTTCTAAAAGATTGGACTTTTTATAAAACTATAATATCTGGTGAGGAAATTCAGGCTGTATATTAAATTAGCCTAATGATTCAGTTGGCGGGGAATTATCTGCTTCGAATAAAATTAAAGAACCCAATAAAAAGTAACCATTGTAAACCTTTTCCTGATTTAAGTAAAAACCATATGGTTTTTTTATTTCATTCCTGAAAAATCGATTTAAAATTTCAGTCTCATCTTCCGCTTCTTGTCCTGACAGGTCTAATAACAGATGACTTATCTGGCTGGCAAAGATTAGGTTCTTTTCATTTTCGCCCTCAATAATTCTTTCATTTGGTACACAGCTTGACCAGCTTACCTTTGTGAAACTTAAAGCAATCAGTGCAATAAGCGTATATATGTACCAGACCTTGATCATGAATGAATTTTAAGGCCGCAAATGTAGAACTATTTTTACAACCCCAATCCTTAGTAGGGAGAAAATTTAATTCCATATGATCAACTTCAATGAAAACAGAATTATTGTAACATTTTGAAAGTCTTCATCGTTACGCAATATTCGAACCGTCTGAACGAATGAAAGCAAAATATAAACACTTCCCTGAAGGTCAACTACTGATGGAGACCTTTTACGGAGATATTGCACTTGATGATTTGCATCAAATTAATCAACACCAATCGAATCATATTGATTTTCGACATGTGAAGAAAACTTTCTCTGACATCCGAAAAGCAAAAATATCGTTAAGTGTAGACGAGCTCAATAATTATATTGAAGATTTAAAGAATATGCTGAAAATACAACAATTTCGATGGGCCATTGTCACCGATCATCCTCAATCAACAGCTCTTTCGCTATTAATTAAGAATGATCCATTTTTTGACAATAAGGTTAGAGTATTTAGCACTGTTACAGCGGCCCTCATATTTTTAGGCATTGAAGTCCATACGCAGGATATACTAAACAATAACTACCACATAGTTGATTAATAACTCTTGAGTTAGTTTTTATTATTTACCGAACCACTACCGCTAATTTTCTTAGTCACATTCGGATTTCCTTTGTAGTTAATTCTTCCTGATCCATCAATTATTGCATCCAGAGTTTTATTAACAGTCAACTCAATTAATCCACTACCCACTACTTCTGCATTACAATCATCACTGATAACGAGATAACTTTCGATTGCTCCGCTACCTTTTACAATCGTGTTATAGACAGGGGTAAGTACCCAACCCTCCTTCACTTTTATAGAACCACTTCCATCAATTTTTGTGTTAAGTACATTACAATCAAGGGATTTTAAGGTAAGTGCACCAGAGCCTGCAACTTCAAAATTAACTGTTTGCTGATTTTCAAAATCTTCAACATTAATATTGCCTGATCCAACCATAGTAACTTCTTCAATATCCGGAACTGTTATATTAATTATCAGATCAAGATTTGAAACACAGTCGGCTTTAAAATCGATATGCCAAATTCCATCATTTACTTTTTTTCTCAATAAATCGATTACATTAGCATGCCCGGTTGCAGTAATTTCTTGTTGAGCTCCTTGCTTAATATTTACCTCAAAACTGCCATATGCAACTAATCCATTAATTTGTTCTAATTCAATCTGACGTGTAACAATATCACCACTCCCCCTAACGCAATTGCTATTACATGACGTTAATATGGCCAATGAGGAAACCACCACTACAATTCCAAAATAAAATTTCATAATATTCATTTCTAATGCATTATATCGATTCGCTGACATTGTCAATCAGAAACAAAGACATCAACTTGATAAATAAGTTGCATCAATTTTAAAATATTTGCTTATCTGAATGTTTCAATTCTATTTTTGTGTTATGAAGTCGATGATTAAATACAGGCGTTGCACGCTCATCTTTGCACTTATATTCTTTTTTATCTTGAATTTATCAGATGAATGTAAGGCGCAACAATTGGCAGATTCGATAAATCTGGTACTGCAGCACCGTATTATAAATAACGATACAATTCCCCACGTTAATCTACAAGAAGTTCCGGTGATCCCTCCTTATCAATTCAAAAACAAACGCCATAAACGGCGATATGGCAAGTTGGTTCGAAATGTAAAGAAGGTGTTGCCATATGCACGGAGTGCCGGAAAGAAAGTTAACACCATCAATACACATCTGGCAACTCTCTCCTCTGAAAAAGAAAAAAAAGATTATTTAAAAGAAGCTGAAAAAGAGCTATTTGACGAATTCGAAAAACCATTAAGAAAGCTCACCTTTTCGCAAGGACGATTACTAATAAAATTAATCAACCGCGAAACAGGTGATACAACTTATGAACTAATTAAACACTTTAAAGGTGGTTTTAGTGCCTTTTTCTGGCAAAGTGTTGCACGATTATTTGGTTCAAATCTTAAAGCCGAATATCATAAAGACGGTGAAGACCAGATGATCGAGCACATTATATTACTAATTGATAACGGCATTATCTAATCATATATGATTGCTGAATGGCTGTAAGCAATCTTTGCTATCTTTACAGCACATTACAATTTCGATTTCATGACTTCTTCTACATATCCATCTAAACTTCTTGAGAGCGCAGTAAATGAATTTGCGAAACTTCCTGGAATTGGGAAGAAAACTGCATTAAGACTGGTTCTTCATTTATTAAAACAGGAGAAAGATCAAGTATTCAAATTTACAGACACCATTCATAATATGCGCCAAGAAATTATGTATTGCAGAAGTTGCCATAATATTTCTGACAGCGAAATTTGTCATATTTGTTCAGATCCCAACCGGGACCAACAACTTATCTGTGTAGTTGAAAGCATACGCGATGTTATGGCCATTGAAAGCACTCAACAATTCTCTGGAATTTACCATGTGTTGGGGGGAGTAATTTCACCCATGGATGGCATTGGCCCTGATGATTTAACTATAGGACCACTTGAAGAGAAAGTCAAATCGGGTAATGTTAAAGAAGTTATATTTGCTCTTAGCACAACTATGGAAGGAGACACTACCAATTTTTATCTGTATAAAAAATTTGAGAAATACGGCATTGCAACAACAACTATTGCGCGTGGTGTTTCAATAGGTGATGAATTAGAATACACCGATGAAGTAACTTTGGGCCGTTCGCTCGTTAACCGTTTACCATTCGAAAAAACACTTTAAATGAATCCACAAAAAATCTTAAAACAGATCAGGCTTATCTACTATATTGTATCCATTCTTTTGGCCATCTTTGCTATATTATCGTTTGTTTACGTCACGATAAATGGTCAAGTCTACCAATTAGATGCCACGGATGAAAACAGCCTTAAATCTCTGATAATTATTTTGGCTTTGGCTGGCATACCCGCCAGCTATATGTTTCACAACCGAAAAGTAAAACACATCAATCCTGAATTGAGCACAATGAGTAAACTTTTACAATACCGAATGGCTTACTTTGTCAAGATCATGACCCTCGAAGGTATCTCTCTTCTTAGTCTACTTGGCTACCTTATCATAGGCGAATTGAATCAAATCCTGGTTTTTGGTCTGGTATATCTGTTTTTGGTACTCAATTTTCCAAAAAAAAGTAACATTTTTGAAGATTTAAGCATTGATCAATCAGATTTATAATAGTATCAAAATATGATTATTGCAGTTGATTTTGACGGTACCATCGTAGAGCATAAATATCCTGCTATTGGGAAAGAAAAAATATTTGCGTTTGAAACTTTAAAGGCGCTTCAGGCTAAAGGCCATTTACTAATATTATGGACCATCCGAACAGGCAAAGAACTTGACGAAGCTGTTGCTTATTGCAAAAAAAACGGAATTGAGTTTTATGCAGTGAACCGAACCCATCCTGAAGAAAAGATGACAGAAGGTATAAGCAGGAAAGTTAATGCAGACTTATTTATAGATGACCGGAATGTTGGTGGTTTTATGGGATGGGGAGAAATCTGGCAATGGATCAACCGTGATGCACCAACTAACGAAAAGAAACAATTTCAAGACCAATATCAAAAAGCTAAAAGAAGAACACTGTGTGGTTTTTTGCAAGCTATTTTTTGCAATGAATAACAAATTCTGATTTCTCTCGTTCGTATGTATTGAGTGGGATATCTTATGAACAAAAAGGAATACGAATTATCAATTATCATCGTTAGCTTCAATGCTGTTGACTTTCTAAAGTTGACACTCGATTCTGTAAAACAAGCTATTCAATCCATTAATGCTGAAGTTTTACTTGTTGACAATTCTAACAATACTGCATTACAAAAAGTAGTTACTCTGCAATATCCGTTCGTATCTATTATCAACAACAATCAAAACCTGGGATTTGCAAAAGCAAATAATAAAGCGTTAAAAGTTGCTAAAGGAAAATATGCTCTTCTTCTTAACCCGGATACCATCGTTTCAGAGGATACTTTCATTAAAATTATTAACTACTACAAGCAAAATCCTGCAACCGGAGGTTTAGGGGTTAAAATGATTGATGGATCAGGAAGATATTTAAAAGAATCTAAACGTGGTTTTCCTTCTCTAAGAACCTCTTTTTATAAGCTTGCATGGATACACAAACTGTTTCCGCAATCAAATAAAGTAGCCAAATATTATGAAGGACACCTTGATGAAAATGCGAAACAGAAAGTTGATATTCTTTCAGGTGCATTCCTGGTTATTCCCCGTGATCATAACCACAAGTTTACTTTTCTGGACGAGCAGTATTTTATGTATGGTGAAGACATTGATTTATCGTATCGCCTAAAACAAGAGTTTGGTTTCAACATTTATTTTCCTGAGGTTACAATCATTCATTTCAAAGGTCAAAGTACAATTAAAAACAAACAAATTATAAAGCACTTTTATCGCTCAATGTGGATTTTTTATAAACAGCACCTCATGAGCAAACGATCAGCATTTACTAATGTTTTAGTGAAATCTGGCATTAATCTTTTCATGATCTCTCAGCAGATTCTGTCTTCAACAAAAAGGTTGACAAACAAACCTCTAAAAATCCAACCACAATCAGGTATTTTAATTTCTAATAATTCAGAAGTTCAAAGTAAAATTGAGCAATATCTTAAAATATCTATTCAATTATTAGAGACGGACAACTTACCAACTGAAAATCAATTAGTTATTTTTGACCCAAATTATATATCGTACAAAAAAATCATCAATATAGTGCTAAGAGGATATGGACATTTTGGTTTTCTCACCAAAGATCATTATTCATTGGTACTTTGCACCTGCCCTTCGAAAAAAGGACATGTTATTCATCTACAATAAAGTTCTATCGGAAAAAATAAGCTCACCTTAAGTTCCTATTTCTTGCCAATCAGCAATGATTTTTGCATTTTTAATGCAATAATTACAGCCAATTCAAATAACCTCATCATGATAAAGAATCTTGTTACGATAACACTCCTTATCTGTCTTCTTTCATTCAATACATCAGCACAAAAACCGAGAAAAAAAGATGTTATCTCAATTGAGAACACGATAAAAGCGGATGATTACAAACAAGCTAACACCCTGATAGTAAAACTACAAAAGAAGCACCCTAATGATCCCTACTTAAACTTGTTAAAGGGAATCTGCATGCTGAATCTGGATAACACAAAAGAAGCTATTCTTCCACTTCAGATGGCCTCCAATTACTACGGTCTCTATTCTGCAAAAAACGATTATGGTATTGAAGCAAACTTTCATTTAGGGCAAGCCTATCACCTGAATTATCAGTTTGATAGTGCTCTCAAGCTTTTTACACAATTGAGTGATACCATTCCACAAAAGAGAACCAACCTGCATAAAGCCATTAATCAGGAAATCGCTTACTGCAAAAATGCAATAAAGCTTAAACAGAATCCGGTTGACTTTAGGATTACTAACCTCGGTCAGGCAATTAATACAGAGTTTGACGAACACAGTCCTGTTGTTTCAGGCGATGAAAACCTTCTGATGTTTACCTCTAATAAACAAGGCATTGGCAAAGCTAATTCTGAACAAGTACTTTACCCGGAAGATATTTATTCAACTATTTGGCGGGAAGGCAAATGGCTTCCTTCAACAAATATGGGTGCAGATATTAACACCAATGGTTACGATGCCACCTGTAGCCTCAGTTCAGATGGTCAAACCCTCATTATATATCGCAATACAAATAAAGGAGATTTATACATCAGTCACATAGATAACGATCAATGGAGCTCTCCCCAAAAGCTACCTAAACCAATTAACACCGCATTTGAAGAATCTCACGCAAGCCTCTCGCTTGATGGCAATACCATCGTTTTTACCAGCGACCGTCCTGGTGGAATGGGAGATAAAGATATCTACATGGTTCATAAATTACCTGACGGTTCCTGGGGAAAGATCAGTCATCTTGATTCGACTATCAATACTGCACTTAATGAAGAAAGTCCGTTTTTATCATATGACGGTAATACTTTATTTTTTGCATCCGAAGGACATTCTTCAATGGGTGGTTATGACATCTTTAAATCAGAAAAGGATGAACATGGTAATTGGCAAAAAGCTGTTAACATTGGTTACCCTATTAATACTCCCGGAGATGATCTGTTTTATATTCCAACACTTGATGGTCAGCGCGTTTACTTTGCATCAGAACGAGCTGGTGGATATGGCAGAGCAGATATTTATATAATCGAATTTCCGATTGATGATGAACGCTCTCTGGCTGTTGTATCTGGGTATTTGTTTACCGAAGATGGCAACCCTTCTGCCAAATCTGTAATTTCGATTGTATCTAAGGAGAGTAATAAATTGATTGGCACCTACAAGCCTCAGGCTATGACTGGTAAATACACCATGATCTTACCAACAGGCCCTGACTATATAATGACGATTGATACTCCGGGTATGATCAGCTTGTCAAAAGAAATTGAAATTCCTTACAGAGCCAATTATAAAACACGCAATACAGCTACCTATATTGACCCGATAGTAATTAAGAAGCAATAATGTTTAAGCCCTGATTTTTGCCAAATATCAATTCTAGCAATGCATTCGTAAAAATTAGAGGGCTGAATAAATGTTAGATGCACATTTTTAACTATTTTGCACAGTCATTTTATAACCAAACATTAAGTACTATAAGGTATGAGACAACCAAACGCACTTCTTCTTGCAGTAGTTCTTTTTATTTCTCAATTAGTTCTGGCGCAAACGGATGAAAAAATTGATAACAAAAAGTTCAGTCAGGCAGCTAAGTTAGCCGATGATAAAGCATTTGGTGAAGCCATCGAATTGTTTTCCGAAATTTTAGAAACCAGCCCGGAAAATATCCCGACTCTTTACAATATTGGTAATTGCTACCTCAATACATCTGATGGTCCTGATACCGCAATTGTATATTTCAAAAAGGCGTATAGTTTACTTCAGGAAGATGAAAAAATTAGTAATCTGGGGGTTGATATCCAGTTGTCTATTGGTAAATCGCAACAATATCTTTTACAACACAAAGATGCTATTAAAACCTATGAAGATTTAATTGCTATACTACCGGCTGAAGATGAATTACTCCGTCAGGAAGCCAGACGTGAAATCGAAATTTGCGAAAATGCCATTGAGCTAATGCAAACTCCCGTTGAATTAGTTGTTAAAAATCTTGGACCAAATATCAATTCAAAATATGATGATCACAGCCCGTTGGTTTCTGCTGATCAAAGTATGCTGTTTTTTACTTCTCGACGAGCCTCCAGCTATAGCGAGAAACTTTTTGACGGACAATATTCAGAACGCATATATTCATCGGACAAAGAAGAGGATGAATGGAATAAAGCAAAATCTCTGCAAGAACTTTTCAGAAAGCCTGGTCATGAGGCAGTGGTTGGTTTAACAGCACAAGCGACCGAACTCTATATCTACCGCAATGATGTAGATGGAGCGAACATTTATATTAGCATGTACGATGGTTCCAGTTGGGGCGAACCTGTTAAGATGGAAAAACCCATCAATTCGAATTATGAAGAAACCCATGTTACCGTAACTGCTGACAAACAAGCACTGTATTTCACCAGTAATCGACCAGGAGGAATGGGTGGCCTTGATATTTATCGTGTGAGAAGATTACCAAATGGGGAATGGGGAAAAGCTGAAAATATGAAAGCGTTCAACACTCCATATGATGAAGAAACACCAATTTTACACCCCAACGGTAAAGTGATGTATTTTAGCTCAGAAGGACATAATACAATGGGGCAATTCGACATTTTTTACAGCATAATGGATAATGATGGTAATTGGGGGCCGGCAATTAATATGGGATATCCTATTAATACTCCGGATGATGACTTTTTCTTTGTTCCGACAACCACTCCAAACATCGCTTATTATGCATCAGCCAGATATGACGATAATCTTGGCGGATCGGATATATACCTGATTGAATACGAAGAACCTGAAATTAACCGTCTTGCTGTTATAAAGGGTTGTATCAATTCAACTAACGATGCTCCTATTGAAAATGTTGAAATAACTGTAACACGACAAGGGGAGAATGAACCTGTAGGACAATACAAACCTCATCCGGGAACTGGTAAATATGTTCTTATCCTCGAAGCGGAAGACAAATATGATATTGTATTCTCAGGTGTTGGATTCGACTCTCAATCACAAACCATTGAAGTAACCCGTGAGATGGCTTATAAGAACTCTAATCAAACAAGCAACCTTGATGATATCTTAATGGTTACCAGAGCTGTTCCTGAAACGGAAGAACCAAAAATTGTTAAAAAAACGTTAGATACTTCAGATGGCATACCTTATTACACAGTTCAGATATTATCACTTAAAAAACCTGTACCAACTTTTGATGTATTTAAAGACCTTGAACACAATTTGATCGAAGAACGTAAGTGTATCGACGGTTTCTATCGATATTCCTATGGTACATTCAAAGGTTTTAAAGCTGCAGTGAAAGGCAAAGAAAAAGTGCTTAATACTGGCCTTTGGCAAGATAGTTTTGTCAGAGACATCAAACAGTACGATAATCTAGAAGAAAAATAATGCCAACTGAAGAGTTAACACTAAGAGCCCTCGAACCTGAGGACATTGACATTCTCTATCAGTGGGAAAATAATATGGATATATGGGAGGTGAGCAATACGCTCACCCCTTTTTCTAAGTACCAATTGAAAAAGTACATTGAGCAAGCTCAACTTGATGTTTTTCAAACCAAACAACTGCGTTTAATTATTGAGTTGGAGCCAGGTAATACCATTGTTGGCATGATTGATTTGTTTGATTTCGATCCCTTTCATCAACGTGGTGGTGTTGGCATTATCATTCATAAAGATTTTCGTCAAAAAGGCTATGCCAGGGAAGCGCTTACTCTATTTGCCGAGTATTGTTTCAACAACCTGGGTTTGCATCAATTATATGCCAATATCTCAATTACCAATAAAGCCAGTATTGCTTTGTTCGAGAAAGTAGGATTTAGCTTAAGTGGAACAAAAAAACAATGGCGTAAAACCAAAGATGGTTTTATTGATGAGTGCTTGTATCAACTACTCCGAAAGTAAATCAGTTTTTCTATTCTTTAACTTCAGTCTTACGTCTTATGTCTTGTATCTATTCTAAATACACCTCTTCGGCTTTAGGAATAGTCTTTAATAATTCATAGTTACCCTCATCATCAATCAAACGGGCACAATAGTGCTGCATACCATTTGTAACAATCAGATATTTGACGTTTAATTGCGTATTATAGCGGGCAGCCTGATTAAAAACAGCCCTTGTGACAGGCACCTCAGGAGCTTTACACTCAATAATAATCACAGGTTTTCCTTGCTTATTATATAAAACAATATCGGCACGCTGGCTTAAACCATTTACTTTAACCAACATCTCCACAGCTGTTAGTCCGGCAGGATAATTCAATTGTTTTAACAGATAATGAACAAAATGTTGACGCACCCACTCCTCTGGCGTCAGAGCAACGAACTTTTTCCTTACCTCATCAAACACCTGCGATTTTTGCCCCACTTTTCGACAGCGTAATTGAACGGTTGGCAAATTAAGCTTTTGCATGCACTTTGTTTTTTTAAGCAAAATAAATCAATTTCGAGAGAAAAAGTTACCTTAGCGTGAAGAATAAAATCCTGCTCTCTGCACTTTATTCCTATCGTGCCCGGCCCTTAAGCCATTGCACTTAACCTTAAAAATTTATTTGCATGAGGACAAAAAAAGAAATTGTCGATAACTGGTTACCTCGTTACACAGGTCGTAAATTAGAAGATTTTACCTCTTATATTCTATTAACCAACTTCAATCACTATGTTGAGCTCTTTTCAAAATGGTACGACGCACCCATACTTGGTGGTGGCGGTAACATGCCCAACTGCAGCGCCAACGGAATAACCATTATCAACTTTGGCATGGGAAGTCCCAATGCAGCTACTATGATGGATTTATTAAGTGCTATTTCTCCAAGAGCTGTACTGTTTTTGGGTAAATGTGGTGGTTTGAAAAGAAAAAATAAACTGGGCGATTTCGTATTACCTATTGCAGCTATCCGCAGCGACGGTACGTCTGATGATTATCTGCCGCCCGAGATTCCTGCATTGCCGGCATTTAGTTTGCAACGCGCTGTGTCAAGTGCTATCAGGGATAACGAACTGGATTACTGGACCGGAACTGTTTTTACAACCAACAAACGCGTTTGGGAGTATGACGAGCGTTTTAAAAAATATCTCGAAAAGACGCGCGCCATGGCAATAGATATGGAAACAGCTACTATTTTTACGGTCGGATTCTATAATCACATACCAACGGGAGCTTTGCTGTTAGTATCTGACCAACCAATGATTTCAACGGGAGTCAAAACCACGGCCAGTGATAAAGTGGTGACCGAGAACTATGTACATAAACACATTCAACTAGGCATCAAGGCATTATCCACTATCATGAATAATGGTAAGTCGGTAAAACACCTAAAGTTTGACAGTTAAACATTGAAGATAATTAGATAGTTAGACTTTCATAAGATTGATTTACATGGTATATAACAGTAAGCCTTTACATCTTAAATCATAATGGATTACATAGCATACTTGAAGAATTAAGAAACGACACTGTAGACTGATTTCTATAAATAAAAACTGTAAAGAATTTGGATAAACCCCATAGACATAACAATCACATCTTAGAAACTGAATCAAGTAAGTTCTTTAATTTTCAAGTTCCAAACGAATGGTATATTGATAAGCCAGAGCATGATTATGGCATTGATTATGTTGTTAATATCGTTACTAATAATCAAGTGACTGGACTTAGTTTTTCTGTTCAATTGAAAAGTAAAATAAAAGAGAACAATAATGACTTTACTGCAATTTTACTAAAACATTCAACTTTAGGACTATTTAAAACAAAATTAGAACCTGTAATGCTTGTAGCATACGTGCAAGAGGAAAAGGAAGCATACTGGTGCTGGTATAATGATTTGGAATTTGATTTAACATCTTCTCAAAAAACCTATACGATAAATATTCCCAAAGCAAATAAACTTAGCCAAGTTGATTGGGACTCAATCTCAAAATATGCCCAGGATGTTTTTAGTGTCAAAATGCTTGTAGATGGCATTAAATCTCTTGAATATGACGAAATCTCTAATTCGCAGATTCTTGCATGGAAATATTATTTTTCACAGGATTATGAAAAGTCAATTTTCTATTTCAAAAATCTATTGGTAGAAAATCCGAATGGTATCACAATCTTAGAAGGTTTAGCACAAAGTCAATATAATACCTTTCATTACAAAGAAGCTATCAATAATATAAATAAAGCTATTGAGCTTTCAGGTACACCTAATCAATATTTGACAAAAGCTTGCATCTTGGCAGAGGATGGCATGCAGAATAGAATCAAAGGGAAAATTATTGAAGCAAAAAACATATTTAAGGAGTTTTTAAATCGGGATAATACGCAATTTATTTATCACTACAATTATGCAAATACTCTGAGTCGATTAGGCTATAATGAAGAAGCAATCACTCATTTTGAATTATGCTTAAAGTTAAACCCGAATTTTGAACAAGCATGGAAAAACCTTGGACAGGTTTATTTTGATATTAAAGAACATGAAAAAGAGTTAAGCTGTTATGATAAGGCTTTAAGAATAAATCCACAATTACCTCAAGCTCTTTTCAGTAAAGGTGTTACACTTTCAAGAATTTATAATGAAGCAGAAGAAGGCTTGTCCCTTATGTTAGAAGCAGTTGAGAATGATGAAAATATACTTCTTGAATATCAATATACTTATTTTGGAATTGCCCATGCTTATGAAAAACTTGGAAATATAAGAGAGTCTTTAAATTGGGTTAATAAAGGACTAGATTATTATTCAGAAGATATAGTTTATTTGAATTTTAAATCAAGTTTATTAATTGAAAATTGGAAGGACAATGAATGGTTAGTAGATGAAGCTTTACATTTTTTTGAATTTCGCCTTGAATTAGAAAATGATTATAATAGTTTGTTCTCAATACTTTTAATCAAGCAATTGAAGGATGAAAAGCAAATTTTTGATTTAATAAAAAAACATACTTCCATTTTCAGAGAAATTAATTTTGAATCAATTAAAGAATGTGAAATAAACCTAGGTGAGAACATTGCTTTCTTGCAACACTATGATAGTTATCTTAATTTTCGAAATAGTCATTCAATTTATAGATATTCAGACCATTTGATTTCTGAATTGTATGTTATTTCAACAGGATTCTGGGAGGTTCTTGATTTTATTTTTGCCAAAAGTTTTAGTAATGCAATTGTGCAATATTTTAGAAATAAGAATTCTAAGATAATTGTTCGGACTTTACTAGATGATTTAGAGATGGCTACAAAAGCTATTAAAATGATTTTTCCCGATACTGATTTTCCACAAGAAGACGCTATAAAAGTTATGGCTCATGTTTGTGCAGAATTTCCTACAATTATAATCCGTGAATTTGGAGCTCAAGCTGGAATGATTGCCGGTTCATTAGGAATTGATAAACCAGCAACTGAAACAGAACTATCTGAAGAATGGTTTGGAAAACTTCATGTACAGAGTTTAATAGAGATGAATAGAAAATTAAGACTATTAAAAGAAGATTAAAATAAATAACGTAACGCTAACAATGTACATCATATAGGCAATAAACTAACAACCTCTAAAAATGACTTTTGAGCAGATAATACAGGAATTAAAACAAAAAATATATCGCCCCATTTACTTTCTAATGGGTGATGAAGGTTACTTCATTGATGAGATAACCAACTACATTGCCAATAATGTATTATCGGAAGAGGAAAAAGGTTTTAACCAGACCATTTTATACGGTAAAGATGTTGATACAACCGAAGTTATCCATGCTGCGCGTCGTTTTCCAATGATGTCACAACACCAGGTCATCATTGTTAAAGAAGCACAAAACATTGCGAAGATTGAAGATTTGGAGATTTATGCCAATAATCCGCTTCAGTCAACAATATTGGTTATTAATTACCGCTATAAAACACTGGATAAGCGAAAAAAGGTCTACAAGAGTATTGGTAAAAACGGGGTCATATTCGAGGCAAAAAGACTCTACGATAACCAGGTGCCTCAATGGGTCAATAATTATCTGAAGTCAAAAGGCAAGACCATTGAACCCAAGGCATCTGCACTATTAACTGAATTTTTGGGAAGTGATTTGTCTAAAATTGCTCATGAGCTAGATAAGCTGGAGTTGGCAATTGGTGCATCAACTCAGCAAATTACTGCTTCACATATTGAAAGAAACATTGGTGTCAGCAAGGATTACAATAATTTCGAGCTCCAAAAAGCAGTACTGAATAAAGATGTTGCTAAGGCCAATAAAATTATACTGGCATTTGGAAAAAATCCCAAGGCCTATCCTATTCAGATGACAACTGTTACTCTATTTGGTTATTTCCAAAAACTTCTGACCTTTTATTACTTGCCAGATAAATCGAAGAATGCTGTTGCTTCAGCATTGAAAATAAATCCCTTTTTCGTTGCTGATTATACCACGGGTGCTCGTCATTATCCTGCGCGCAAGGTGGTACAAATCATCAGTTTAATTCGGGAATACGATATGAAATCAAAAGGTTTTGGTAGTGCTACAACTGAATCAGGCGAATTACTGAAAGAGTTGGTTTTTAAGATTATGCATTAAATCTAATAGTGATTAATGATGAGTTATTAATAAGATTAATCATTGAACGTTAATCACTAATAATTAATAAATATGAATATTTCTATTATTATCATTATTGCCATCAGTCTGGTTAGTATTGCCGGGTTTAGCCAATCCGAGTTAATCTATAAATACCAGTTTAACGCCTGGCAAATTAAACACCGTAAAGAGTATGTGCGCTGGATTAGTCATGGTTTTTTCCATGCAGATTGGATGCACCTTCTGATTAACATGTTTGTACTTTGGTCTTTTGGTCGATCTGTAATATTTTACTTTCAAAGAAGTTTGCCTGGCAACAGTAGCCTTATATTTATATTGTTCTTCTTTTCGGCAATAGTTGTTTCCAGCATTTATTCTTTTATAAAGCATCAAAACAACTACAATTATAATGCTATAGGCGCTTCCGGCGCTGTTTCTGCAGTCGTTTTTGCCAGTATATTATATGATCCGTTTCGAATCATTTACCTGTATTTTATTCCTATTCCCGGAATATTGTTAGGAATTGGTTATTTGGTATACTCAAGGATTATGGCAAAACGTAACGTTGATAACATCGGACATGATGCCCATTTCTGGGGTGCAGTTTATGGCTTTATATTCCCAATCCTGTTGAACCCATCATTATTAAGTCACTTTTTTAGCGAACTACTATTTATCTTTTAAACATGAATAACAAAGCAGTTTTTATCGATCGCGATGGCGTCATTAATAATGATGAAGGCCATTACTATATACATAAGGTGAAGGACTTTAAACTGAATAATGGCATCATTGAAGGCCTGAAAATGCTTCAGGAAGCTGGTTTTAAATTGTTTGTCATCACCAATCAGGGTGGTGTGGCTAAAGGAGAATATACTGAAGATGATGTTGAAAGGATACATGGTCATTTTCTCCAAATGATGTTTGATAATGATATTCGAATAACCGATATCTATTATTGCCCGCATCATGATACTGTGGAAGACTGTGATTGTCGTAAACCAAAGCCAGGTATGATCTTACAAGCCATCGATGAACATCAAATTGATAAAGAAAACTCTTTTTTAATTGGTGATTCCGAAAGAGATATTCAGGCAGGAGAAACTGCAGGCTTAAAACAATGTTTTCTAATTGAGAAAAACAGCTCTATCCTGCCCGCATGTGAATCAATCATCAAGCAATGAACCAAGGTACTTATCTATCGCTAAACGGCTCACAACTGAATGCCGAAAAGGAGCTCTTCAAAGCTACTAATCGTGCATTCAGATATGGTGATGCTCTGTTTGAAACCATTCGCTGCATACAGCAAATTCCTATGTGGTTTCAGGATCATTACCAGCGGTTAATCAATGGGATGAGCCTGTTACAGATGGATATTAAAAGCTTGCCACCAATTGATGTACTTCGAAGTCAAATAGTTAGTCTGATACAAAAAAACCGATTTTATAGTGATGTGAGGGTACGCCTGACTGTTTTCAGAGAAGATGGTGGTTTATATACACCTCTCAGTAATAAAATTAATTACCTCATCGAAGTAAGTTCCTTAAAAACAGATGGCTATCAACTCAATTCCAAAGGATTATTTGTTGATGTTTATAGCGAAGAGAAGAAATCCGCATCACAATTCAGCCAGTTTAAAAATGCCAGTTCTTTATTATTTGTTCTGGCAGGCCTTTATAAAAAACAACAAAATAAAGATGATGTATTAATACTCAACTCGCAGGGTTTAGCTATTGAAGGGCTGGCATCCAACTTGTTTTGGATTAAAAACGAACGCATTTATACTCCAATACGTTCATCTGGTTGTGTTAACGGAATTATGCGAAAACAGATTATTCGAATATTAAAAAACCACCAGGGACCTATAAGTGAAGTAGCGGGCGCTGATCTAGATTCATTATTTGATGCTGAAGAAATATTCCTGACTAATGCTATTCAAGGAATCCAATGGGTAGTTGGCTTGAAAGATAAACGGTATTATTGCAAATTAAGCAAGGAAATTAACGAATTGCTCAATATAAGTGCTGCTAATTATAGGTCGGATTCTCAGGGAAGTTAGTCCAGGCCTTGAACTCCTCGCCCAGACCTTCCATGGCATGCTTCCAGGTGTGGTCAATGTCATCATCCATTATTAAAGCATCATCCACTTCGGCAACAATCCAGGAGTTCTCTTCTATCTCGCCTTCCAGTTGCCCGGGCGACCAGCCTGAATAACCGGCAAAAAACTTCACTTGTTTATAATCTGCTAATCCTGTATTGACTAAATCTTTGATTACTTCAAAATCACCTCCCCAATAAAGGTTTTCAGTAATCTGAACCGAATCAGGAACTTTGTCTCCTAATGAATGAATAAAATGCAAGGTATTGGATGAAACCGGTCCTCCTACATAAAGTTCTCCCTTAAAGTTAAACAGATCTTCAATCACCTCATCGGGATATAATTCAGAAGACTTATTTAAAACAAAACCTACAGCACCATTTTCGCCGTGTTCGGTAAGGAAAACAATGGAACGATTAAAATAAGGCCCCTGCAAAAAAGGCTCGGCAATTAAAACGCGTCCTTTCGATGGTTTAAGACCGGGTTTCTGTACTTTAAATATGTCAAAATCCAAACTCTTCATTTGCTCAACTTCTTGAAATTAAATGTAACACTTTTCGCTGTACTTTGTAACTGCCTTGTGCATTATTCCTCAACAAAATTAGTACGTTAGCCAAAAGAAGCTTATTATTAATCTCTTACAATTTAACTACACACGTTAATTTATTACATAAATATCGAAATGACAATATTTTCATATCAAAAACATTTTAACCTGAGATCGATTTAAATTTTGAGATTCAGATTGCAATAAAAATCAGATTTACAAGGCATAATTTTAGAGGAATAGTAAACTATTACGATAAAATTTAACGCAGTAAATCGGTTTTTTATGCAAAGCCTTTGCAAAACTTATAAACAGCAATCTTCTGCGTCTAAATGATTCAAAATAGCCCGCTATTCTTTCATCATTTACACTTGAACCTTACTATTTATAAGCGTTCTGAATCCAAAATTTCACGTCGAACTCAGGTTATTAAGGTACAGGCTTTGCTTATTCGGGTTGAATTTCAAATAAATATTTAAATATCTTCACGGTAAATTATAATATATGAATTTCAAACGATCTATAATATTAAAACCAATCCTGATTATTGGTTTGCTTCTTTCTACTTTGGTAAACACTCAGGCCAACAATAATAAAGCAGATGACATTGCTTTACCACCGGCGGTCATGAAAAATGTGCCTACAACCATCCGCATTAATGATTCCGAAACTGAAATTTTTGAGCCCATCTTGTTAATTAATGGGACGAAAAAGGAGTTACAACGAGACGAGAAAGGCTTGTTTTTTGAATACCGGTTTAAAGAAAAGGTTGAGCTTCAATTGATCAATGAAGACCGAATAGAAAAGAAGGTGGTCAATCCAATTCCTCTGTGGTTATCTATCCTCCCCCCTTTAATAGCCATTCTGATGGCTCTGATTACGAAAGAAGTTTTTTCATCTTTATTTATCGGGCTGCTGATTGGAACTTCAGTAATCTATAAATATTCAGGTATCAGCTTCTTTGTGGCCATTTTTAAAGGTGCCTTTGCCATTATTGATACATACCTGATGCAAGCCTTATTAAATCACGAACATCTCTCTATTATCATTTTTAGTATGCTGATTGGAGGAATGGTTACGCTCATCTCTCTTAATGGAGGAATGAAAGGTATCGTGAATATTTTATCGCGCTATGCCAATAACCGGCGATCAGGTCAGTTTATTACTTACCTGATGGGCTTGCTTATATTCTTTGATGATTATGCTAATACACTGGTTGTTGGTAATACTATGCGACCCGTTACAGATAAACTTAAAATATCAAGAGAAAAACTGGCTTACCTGGTTGATTCCACATCGGCTCCTATTGCAGCTATTGCTTTTATCACAACCTGGATTGGAGCCGAATTGAGTTATATACAACAGGGAATTACAGAAGTTGGATTGGAAGCATCTGCCTATTCAGTCTTTTTGCAGTCATTAAGATATTCGTTTTATCCGATTCTCACCCTCATCTTTATACCAATGCTTATCTGGCAGCGGAAAGATTTTGGTCCAATGCTCAAAGCTGAACAACAAGCGCGTCAACTAAATCCGGCTAACATAAATAAAACAGGCCGATCGCCACAAATTATGAAAGAGCTGGAGGTAAGTGAAGATGTTACACCCAAATGGTACAATGCTGTTATTCCTGTTTTGATTGTTGTATTTGGCACCATTGCCGGCCTTATTTATACCGGCTGGAATGTAACTATCTGGGGTAATCCGAACTTATCGTTCACAACCAAATTATCTCAAACCATTGGAGATGCTGATGTATTTAACGCACTAATATGGTCATCGTTGGCAGGTGTTTTTGCTGCGTTGGTGCTTACAACCTCGCAGCGAATCATGAACTTAAAGGAAAGTATAGAAGGGTTGATCAATGGCTTTAAAACTATGTTTCATGCCATTCTTATTCTATCATTGGCCTGGTCATTGGCTTTATTAACCGATCACTTACATACAGCTGAGTTTATAACCGGTTTACTGACGGCAATTAATATCAGTCCTCAATTTATTCCTGCCTTAACCTTTGTATTTGCAGCCGCCATTGCTTTCAGTACTGGCTCCAGTTGGGGAACTATGGCCATTATCTATCCATTGATTTTACCAGCTATCTGGAAAATTGGTCAGGAAGCAGGAATGGATACAGAAGCTATACTCCCATTGTTTTATAATGCTGTTTCATGTGTACTGGCCGGAGCTGTACTAGGCGATCATTGTTCTCCTATTTCAGATACAACGATACTTAGTTCACTAGCCTGTTCATGTAATCACATTTTACATGTTCGAACGCAAATGCCATATGCTTTGCTGGTAGGCTCAATTGCTTTATTGGGTGGCACATTACCATCTGCCTTTGGATTACCGGTAATAGTATCTTACATTGTAGCAATCGGATTACTTTATGCCATTATTAAGGTTAAAGGGAAAGTGGTATAGACAAAAGAAACAAGACATAAGAATCAAGAATTTTGCTTTGCATATAACCTTGACTCTTACGTCTTAAATCTAATTTCTTAATAAATCGGTGCAAATCGTTTTGGGTCCGATTCTGCCATCAAGGCATAAATGGCCTCATAAACATCCTCTGCGTTCGGATTACTGAAATAATCACCATCTGTGCCATAAGCAGGTCGATGATCCTTAGCAGTTACAGTTTTAGGCGATGCATCCAGATGATAGAAAGCACCATGCTCTTCCACCACTTTATGCATCATATAGGCCGTTGCTCCACCAGGTACGTCTTCATCAAAAAACACTACCCGGTTTGTTTTCTTCACCGACTCCAATATCACTTTATTAATATCAAACGGCAATAATGTTTGAACATCGATCAATTCAACCGAAACCCCTATTTCAACCAATTGCTTCACAGCATCCTGCGCAATTCGCACACAAGAACCATAAGTCACCAATGTTACATCGGTACCTTGCGTAATAATCTCAGGAATACCCAATGGCACCTTAAATTCACCGATATTGGATGGTCGCTTCTCTCTCAGGCGATAACCATTTAATGGCTCAATTACCAGAGCAGGATCATCTGCTGATAAAAGGGTATTGTAAAAACCGGCAGCTCTGGTCATATCGCGAGGCACACAAACATATACTCCTCTAATGGAATTAATAACCATACTTAAAGGGGAACCACTGTGCCAGATTCCTTCAAGGCGATGACCACGGGTACGAACTATCACTGGCGCTTTCTGCCCATTCTTTGTTCGGTAACGCGTTGTTGCCAAATCATCGCTCATGGTTTGAAGAGCATACAATAAATAATCGAAGTACTGAATCTCAGCAATTGGTCTGAGTCCGCGTAAGGCCATGCCAATTCCTTTACCTAATATGGTAGTTTCACGAATACCGGTATCGCGAACACGCAAATCTCCGTATTTTTCCTGCATGCCCTCCAGGGTTTGGTTAACACCACCCAGAAAACCTGTATCCTCACCAAAAGTTACCACTCTTGGATTATGGGCAAATATATGATCGAAGTTATCCCGCAGTATTTCCCTTCCTGGAACAGTTGCTGCATCCTCATCAAAAAGAGGTTTCACGGCTGCCACCCTTAAAGCTGAGTATTCATCTTCACTGTACAGCCATTTGCTGTAGTTTTCCCATCCGAATTCAAAATACTTCTTCACCCATGCTTTTAGCCGGGCTTTCATTGTATCGGGTTTTTCGCAAGCCGCGCAATAATGGCGTAACACCTTACGAGCCGCACTTAGGATATCTTTACGATTTAACGCAAATGGTGAATTCAGTTGTTCTACAATGTCATCAATTTTATCCTGTTTAATTTCACTGCAAACGCAACTTTTACCAGTTATAATATCCAGTAATTCCTGACGCTCCGCCTTAAAGGCATCATTAAACTCTTTGAATGCTTCTTTTTGCGCAGTCTTTATTTCAGCCTGTGCATTTTCCTCAATCTGATCCAGCTCCTCTTTCGTTGCCAGCTTACTATCCAACATCCAGTGTCGCATCTGTAACAGGCCATCGTAATCTTTCTCCCACTGCAATCGCTCTTCTGACTTATAACGCTCGTGCGATCCACTGGTTGAATGTCCAACCGGCTGAGTTAACTCTTCAACATGAAACAGAACCGGCACATGCTCTTCGCGGCATCGTTTAATACCTTCTTCGTACATCTGGCATAGTCCGGCATAATCCCATCCCTTTGCGCTATAAATCAACATACCGGTTGTATCTTTTGGTCCTTTCTCAAAACCTTTCAGGGCCTTACTGATGCTTTCTTTGGTAGTCTGATACTTTTTAGGCACCGATATACCATAACCATCATCCCAAACCGATACGGCCATTGGAATTTGCAGCACACCGGCGGCATTAAGCGTTTCAAAAAAATGACCTTCGGAGGTACTTGCGTCGCCAATGGTACCAAATGCTACTTCATTGCCGTCAATACTGAACTGATCAAACTGCTTTAGATTGGGATTATTACGGTATAATTTGGATGCCATAGCTAAACCAACCAAACGTGGCATTTGCCCGGCCGTAGGGGATATATCTGAAGATGTACACTTCATATCAGTTAATCGCTTCCACTCCCCTTTCTCGTCTATTATTCGTGTTCCAAAATGGTTGTTGAACGATCGTCCGCCATTATCGGGGTTCAATTCCGTTCGTGTTTCTCCATATAATTGAGCAAAAAACTCTTTTGGAGTTGTCATTCCTGCGGCTAATATAAAGGTTTGATCGCGGTAATAACCCGATCGCCAGTCTCCTTTTTTAAATTGCTTGGCCATGGCTATTTGGGGGATTTCTTTACCATCGCCAAAGATGCCGAATTTAGCTTTTCCTCCCAGCACCTCCTTTCGGGCCAGCAAGCTCATATTACGGCTGAGACATGCTGTTTTATAGTCGGTAATCACTTCTTTCTTAAACTCAGCAAAGCTGAGTTCACTTCCTTCTGCTGACATAAATGATTTTTTACTGTTTTTAGTTGCTAGCTCACAAATCTACTAAGATTTACGGCATAATTTATTGGGCATCTATCAAACATATGAACGCCGTCGTTTGTTTGCTTAGTAGTAAATTTTAGTACTTTTGTACCGAATTATAAAGAGATAGCATATGTGGCCGGTATTATTATTGAGTATAGCGTTGATGGGAATTGTATTTGTGTTGATGGCGATACGTATCTTATTACAAAAGAACGGGAAGTTTCCGAATTCTCATATAGGAGGTAATAAGGCTCTGAATGATAAAGGTATTTATTGCGCCACCACACAAGATAAGCTTGCCAGAAAAGAAGCGATTAAAATTAAACCGCTAAAACTGGATAGTGAATATGAGAGTCAAACAACAAGTTGTTAAGTACAATTTGTCTTAGGATTGTTTGTGTTATTTTATAGATTGATTTTATACCAATACCTCTTTTTAAATACTCCACTAATAATATTTACTCAAATTACGTTGCGCTTAAACCGTGTGTAGGTTCATCATTTTTCTTTAGATAAAAAGGGATCAGATCAAATTATTGTGGGGGTACTTTCCTTTGATATAAGAACTAATTGCGTTTAGGTCTTTTCTCCTTTCTTTTGCATCACCCAAAAGAAACAAAACGCTAGTCCCATTAATGCTTCCACCCGCTCTAAGAATTAATAAATTTCACGATCAAAGCTGGGCAAGCCTCTTTGTTGTTCAATTGGATTAATTCTTATTCACCCCACCACTGGCTCGCAAATGGAACAGGCCTTCGCCCCGTCATAACTAAGTTAAGTTACAATTAAGGAGAATGACTCTTAGAAAGCTCTGTGGTTTTTGGCCTCAGTAATGATATTGGGGCACCCACTGCATGAAATGGAGGGTTAAAAGATTTGGAACCGAAGCTGTAATTCTTTTAATTATTGCGATTAATGAATGCAGTATCAAACTTGTTTG
>NZ_CEXQWX010000077.1:0-28264 GCF_982718395.1 Carboxylicivirga sp. | reverse complement strand
ATAGCGGAATCGAACCGCTGACCTTTTGACTGCCAGTCAAACGCTCTAGCCAACTGAGCTAATCCCCCATTACATTAGTAATAAATTGACCTTTGTCAATTGCGATGCAAATATAGATGTTTTTTTATTCTTGACAATAGAGCCATTAAATTTGGCAGATATGATATTAGTCACAATTCAGTCATTATATAGAATTACACTTGACACTTCCAGTAAAAACTGCTGAAATTTGAATGGAATTTGATTTTAAAATTCTATTTTTATGCACTCAAAATTTGGGTGAGGACAGTAAATGTCCGATTTGAATTGAGAAAAACTGGTAATAATAGCTATCTTTAGGCACCAAAACTTTGATCTATTATGGAAGTAAAAAAGTCGCCGAAGGCAGATCTTGAAAACAAGAAAAGCGTCTTTATGCAGATCGGGTTGGCTGTTACATTAGCAATTGTATTAATTGCTTTTGAATGGTCTACTACGGATGTAGATGCATCTCAGTTTGAGATGGTAGAAGAGCTTGAAGCCGAGGAGGAAATCATGCCGATTACAAGGCAGGAAGAAGTAAAACCACCGCCACCACCGCCACCGCCAAAGGTTGCCGATGTATTAAACATTGTTGAGGATGACGTTGAGTTAGATGAAGAATTAGACATCGAAGACACTGAAATGGATGAAGATACTGAGATTGATTTCTCAGACTTAGCCATGGAAGAAGAAGAGTCTGATGATGCACCGGTCTTCTTTATTGTAGAAGACATGCCTGAGTTCCCTGGTGGAGAAGAGGCATTACGTAAGTACATTGCACAATCTGTGAAGTATCCTGTTATTGCTCAGGAAAATGGTATTCAGGGACGTGTTTATGTTTCTTTCGTTGTTAACACAAAAGGTAAAGTAACAGATGTGAAAATTGCCCGTGGTGTTGACCCTAACCTGGATAAAGAAGCAATTCGCGTGGTAAATGCCATGCCAGCTTGGAAACCAGGTAAACAAAGAGGTAAAGCAGTAAAAGTTTCTTATACTGTACCTATTAACTTTGTATTGCAGTAGTAACCACTACCGTAACAATATAAAAAGCCCCGCAATAGCGGGGTTTTTTGTTGCCCTAAAATTGAACTATATTTGCGCTCTGAATTAAAGCTTTAAAAGAATAATCAATGATTGAAAGTCCCTCATCAAATAAAGAATTAGAGAAAGTTGTATTGGTAGCTGTCAAAACGCCTGAAGTATCTGTACAACAAGTCGAAGAATACCTCGATGAGTTGGCATTTCTGGCCGAAACTGCCGGTGCAATTCCTTTTGAACGCTTTACTCAGAACCTGATAATGCCCGATCCTAAAACTTTTGTTGGAAGAGGTAAGCTTCAGGAGATTATTGATTTCATGAAAGTTCATGAAGTGAAGACCATTATTTTTGATGATGAATTAACACCTTCACAACTCAGAAACTTAGAGCGTGAACTGAAAGTGCTGGTTCTTGATCGAACTAATCTGATATTGGATATTTTCGCAAGAAGGGCACAAACGGCTCACGCCAAAACACAGGTTGAGTTGGCACAATATCAATATCTTTTGCCCCGATTAACGCGTATGTGGACTCACCTTGAACGTCAGCGTGGTGGTATAGGGATGCGTGGTCCTGGTGAAAAAGAAATCGAGACCGACCGTCGTATCATTCGAGATAAGATTGCCAAACTTAAGACTGACCTTAAGAAAATTGACCGGCAAATGGCGACACAACGTCAAAATCGTGGCAAACTGGTTCGCGTTGCCTTGGTTGGTTACACCAATGTAGGGAAAAGTACTTTAATGAATGTTCTGAGTAAATCGGAAGTTTTTGCTGAGAATAAGCTTTTTGCAACATTGGATACAACTGTTCGCAAGGTTGTTGTTGATAATATACCATTTCTGTTAGCTGATACAGTAGGATTTATAAGAAAGTTGCCCCACCATTTAGTGGAATCTTTTAAGTCAACCCTTGACGAGGTGCGTGAAGCTGATATTTTATTACATGTGGTTGATGTATCACATCCAGGGTTTGAACAACAAATTGACGTGGTTAATAAAACCTTGAGTGAAATAGACAAACGTGAAAAACCCAATGTTTTGGTGTTTAATAAGGTGGATGCCTACGAATATACACCAAAAGATGAAGATGATTTAACACCTAAGAAGAGAGAAAACTATTCATTGGACGATTTGAAAGAAACATGGATGGGACAACAGGCTGATTGCATCTTTATCTCGGCTAAAAACAAAGTGAACTTCGTAGAGTTTAAACAAATGATTTACGACGAAGTAAAGAAAATTCATACCCAGCGCTTCCCTTTTAACGATTACCTGTACAACTCGTATAACGAAGAGGGCGAAGTGGAGTAATTAACTAAAAAACACATGAGATGATTAGTTTAAAATCGAAAATAATCGTCTCCTTTCTATTCTTCTGCTAAATAACGAAAGTAACCATCGATATTAATCAGGCTGTCTGACTTGATAAACCTGCACCCCACGCGATTTGCCTTTCAGCTTCAGGTTTCCTACTTCTTTGGTTTTGAATTTCTTGATATGGGGTAAAGATTCATACAGAATTCCTGAAATCAATAAATCTTGCTTGTACTCATTACACATTGATTCGATTCGAGCCGTTGTATTCAAGGTATCTCCATTATAGGATATATCCCTTTTTAGTCGCCCCACCTGCAAAACCATAATGTCTCCCACATGCACACCAGCTTTAAATTCAGGCACTAAACCATATCTTTTTTTATACCAGAATCGGTTTCGCTTAATCACTTTCTGAAAGGCAAAAAAGGCTTTGAGACAATTATTATTGCGTATACCTTTTTTCAAACTCCAGGAAATAATTGCTCCATCTCCCAGGTATTGATAAATGGCGCCTCCATAATTCTCTACCACTGCCAGGTCATTAAAAACATCCTGAACCAGGTAACTAAACTTTTTATGCTGTAGTTTTTCTGCAATAGTTACAGATGAACGCATATCAACAAACATAAAAATACGCCTCTCAACCTGTGGTTTATTCAGAGTACCCATCAGCCATTGTAAAACATTCGACAGCCCAATTTTCCTTAGTAATCCCCGTACCATCGTACTTAGAATACATGAAAAGTAAAACCAAAGGGTAAATCGCAATGAACGTATACCCAATTCGGGCATATTTTTGAAATAGATTTCATAATCCTGCAGTTGCTCAAAAGTCAGGTTTTCATTGGCCGATAAAAAGATAATTAACAAGGCAAGCGCCAAATACATAACATGCCGAAAAAAAGCTATGATTCGAATGGGTAGTTTACGTACAACCCAACCAATAAAAACGACGTCAAGAAGGGTGAAAAAAGAAGCTATAAAAACAGACAACAGCACCGTATTGCCATATATATCATCTTTACTAAGCAATTTCAGGTAATTAATAAATAACCGTTCATCTTGTGTGTAAAACACATAACCAGCCAAAGCCAGCAACCAGAATACCTGATGGTACAGGTAGGACCTGAATAATATACTGAACCAGATTTTTACTTTTTCAAATGAAAACATTGTAATGCTGTGTGAGACAAATCAACTGTTTTTACCCTCCGAAGTGCAGAATTGTTACAGTAAGTTATTAACAACAGAAGCATCAATAAAAAAGTCCTTAAAGTTTCAAAAACCTTAAGGACTATCAATATTATACAATTTCCAGGAAAAAACCCGGAATTGGAAACGAACAATTATTTAATTAAGCCTTCCTTAATCATATACTCAGCAATTTGAACTGCATTTAACGCTGCTCCTTTTTTAATCTGATCAGAAACACACCAGAAAGTCAGACCTTTTGGATTAGCCAGATCCTGACGAACACGCCCAACAAATACCTCATCTTTACCTGCTAAGAATAATGGCATCGGGTATTCCTTGTTAGCCGGATCGTCCATTAAAATAACTCCTTCTGCATTTGAAAAAGCCTCTTTGGCTTGTGTTAACGATATTGGCTCTTCCGTTTCAACCCATACTGACTCAGAATGTGCTCGCAAAATCGGAACACGCACACACATAGCACTAACAGCAATATCACTATGCATGATTTTACGCGTTTCGTTAAACATCTTCATCTCTTCCTTGGTGTAATCATTATCGGTAAACACATCCACTTGTGGGATCAGGTTCATTGCCAACTGATATTGGAAAGCTTCAACTTTCGTATCTTTTCCATTTACAATATCTTTTGTCTGATCCTCAAGCTCCTGCATTCCACTTGCTCCTGCCCCGCTCGATGCCTGATAAGTTGAAACATGAACACGTTTTATATGTGACAATTCCTCAATTGGCTTGAGGGCAACAACCATCTGTATAGTTGTACAATTTGGATTGGCAATAATATTGCGCGGTGCATTCTTACAGTCTTCAGCATTTACCTCTGGTACAACCAATGGCACATCATCTTCCATTCGAAATGCACTTGAGTTATCAATCATTATCGTACCATGCTTGGTGATCGTCTCTGCAAATTCTTTAGAGGTACCACCTCCCGCTGAAGTTAATGCTATGTCTATATCCTTGAAATCATCATTATGCTGAAGTTCCTTAACAACAAGCTCCTGACCTTTAAACGTAATCTTTTTACCTGCACTTCTTTTTGAACCAAACAATACCAACTCATCCATTGGAAAATTACGTTCTTCCAAAACCCTTAGAAACTCCTGTCCTACAGCGCCGCTAGCACCAACGATTGCTACTTTCATTATCCAAAAAATTTAATGTTTTAAGCTATATTTTTCATTCTGATCTTAAAAAATATAAGCTCAATGGTGAAACTACTTTGTTAAGTAAGCAAATTGTGTTAAATTGTTTGTTGTTGGTGGATTAATCAAATGCTTACATTTCAATACAAAAATAGAAATATTTACTTTAACCCTTAACCTCATGAGAGTTATTTTTATTCTTTTGACATTATTGCCTATAATTAGCTTTTCGCAGGTAACTGATTCTTTTAATGATGGCGATTTTCTGAATAACCCTAAATGGTCCGGCGATATCAATTCTTTTATTATTAATGCTGATCAGGAACTTCAGCTTTTTAACGATCAAGCCGGTATTTCCTATCTTTCTACTCCGAGCACTTCTATTGAAGAAGGTATTTGGAAAGTTCATGTAAAAATGGCTTTCAACCCTTCATCAAGTAATCTTTCAAGAATATACCTGGCAGGTGATAGCCAATCACTGGAAAACTCAATAAATGCTGTTTATGTTGAGATAGGCTCAACAGATGACAATATTAGCCTGTATAAAATTGAGAACGGAATTACACAAAAAATGATTGAAGGAAGTGAAGATAGAATCAATCAATCGGAAGTTGATGTGGTTGTAAAAGTAACCAGAGATGCAAATAGTTGGCAGCTTAGCTCTAAAACAGGCGATGAATGGACGGTTGAAGGAACAGCAGACTTCGAATTCAATTACCCCTCTCACTTTTTTGGTATCTTCTGTAAATACACCAAAACACGAGCCGATAAGTTTTTCTTTGATGATATTGATGTTGTTGGTCAGGCATGGTCAGACAAAACTCCGCCACGGATAACAGAATTTCTAGTGATAAATGGATCGAAAATGCAATTAAGATTTGATGAGGAATTGGATGAATCTAGTATATCTGTCAATAATTTCGGTTTAAAAAGCACCCAGCGTCAACCCAGCTCTTATGAATACAATCCTTCTGATCATTTAATCCATCTAAATTTTAACCCTTTATTGGATGATGCTATTGATGAGGAAATTCATATTTCTAATCTTCAGGATAAGTCAGGTAATCAAATCATTGACACATCCTTCACATTTAGCTACCAACGAATTAAAGTTAAAAAGATAAAACTGATCAATCACAACACCCTTTTTGTTTCATTTACCAAACCAATACCTGAAAATAGTTTTAACTCGGCTGTGTTACTCATCAACAACAAAGCAACTTCTATTCAGAGTGTTGATACTGAAGATCAACTTACATTCCACCTGATCTTTAACGAAAACTTAGCTGAAGGAAATGAACATATAATCGAAATCCGTGGATTAGTTGATTCCATTGGTGATGAAGTTGCTCTGATAAAAGAACAGCTTCTATATTATATTCCCGAGCGCTTTGATATTGTATTTAATGAATGGATGGCCGATCCCAATCCTTCAATGGGTCTGCCGGAAATAGAATACATTGAGCTTAAAAACAATTCTGATTTCGATATCTCACTCAACAACTATCAACTGTCAGTTAACGACAAAACAGTTCTATTACCTGATTCCATTATTCCTGCAGATGATTATGCCTGTTTGGTTTCATACAAAAATAAAGAGGAATGGGTCGACAATGGAAAAACTATTTATATCTCCGATCTGCCAACTCTGAATAACAGCGGATTCGACATGATACTTTTTACCAATGAACAAGATGTGATCGACGCTTTCTCATACGACCCTCAGCACATTATTGGAGAAGGCTTTAAAACTGAAGGCGGCTGGTCTGTAGAAAGAGTCGATCCACTCAACTTTAGTAGCGAATACTCGAACTTTAACTGGTGCATGAACCTTGAAGGTGGTACACCCGGTGGTCTGAACTCTGTTTATGAAGCAAATCCTGATCTCAAATCTCCAATTATTACCAATATCAACCTGGTAAATAATCAATCTTTGCAAGTGCACTTTAGTGAGACCATGCGTTTTGATGGCAATATCAATTTAAAGTTAGAGCCAAACTTATCAATTAATGAGCTTTCGTATGATACGCTATTTCTTAACCATCTAAACATTCATTTTGATGAAAAGCTAGCCGTAAATGAACTGATTGAATTAACTGAAATACAAATAACTGATATAGCTGGCAACCCTATTTCATGGCAAACTCCCCTTTTCTTTGGTATGGCAGATACTTTAGAAGCAAACGACATTGTGATTAACGAAGTGCTCTTTAATCCTTATCCTGGTGGTGAAGATTTTGTTGAGTTATACAATAAAACTGATAAAATTATAAATCTCTCCGACATTTACTTAGCCAAATACTCTGACCAGGGCATTGATAAACTTTACAAGACTACTAATGATAATGCCATAATTGCTCCACATTCTTACCTGGCTCTTACAAGTGCCAAAACAAGTTTGATGGAATATTATAATTGCCAATACCCTCACCTGATTCTGGAATGTTCTTCGTTACCTTCTTATCCCGACGATGAAGGACATGTGGCCATTACCAACCATACAGGAAGCATTATTGACGAATTTAAATATCAGGAGAATATGCATTTTGACTTATTAAAAAATAAGGAAGGTGTTTCTCTCGAACGATTATCATGGAAACTGGCAACATCAGATCACCAGAACTGGAGTTCGGCAGCATCAACAGCAGGATATGCAACCCCCGGTTATATAAATTCTCAACAACTTAATGATCCGGCTGAAAGCGATTTAAATGTTTATGTTGATCCGGAAGTTTTTACTCCCAATGGAGATGGCACGGATGATCGAACAAACATTTACTTTTCAACCCAAACACCAGGCACAACAGCTAGCATTCGCATCTTTGATGTAAACGGACATGAAGTCAGGCAACTAGCAAATAATCAAACGATGTCCAATACAGGTTTCGTAAGTTGGGACGGTTTAAACGATGAACATTCAAGATTAAGACCCGGTATATATGTCGTTTATATACAAACAATTCAACCCAATGGTGAAGTAAATGAGAATAAGCTAACCTGTGTGATTGGTACTGCAAATATCAAATAGTATTTTTATTAACCCGAGTTCGATTTAAATTTTGAGATTCAGATTGCATTAAAAATTTGAGTCGAGCTCAGGTTATTAGACTTTATCAGAAAATAATGTCTAATTTCGATCCGCCAATGATCAGGAAATAATGAAACAACAAGAAAGATTAAAGTTTTGCAGTGTATGCAAACTCCAGAGGTGGAATGATGAAAAAGGGATTATTTGCAGTTTAACAAATGCACCGGCAAGTTTTGAAGTATCCTGCACCATGTACAGTGAAAACGCTGAACTAAAAAATAAAGCTGAGGCGGAAATAACCGGAAGTCTAATTAATTTGCAGGTAGCAAATAAAGGAAAACGCTTTGTGAACAACCTTCTGGATGGCATTTTCGCCTATTCATTTATGAAGTTTATTATTTCTATCATTGTAATATTCAGTCCCGATGTGATTAAATCCTTTGAAAACAACCAGGAGGTTCAGTTGATATTCATTCTAATCTCAACCATTGCCTATTACCTTTTATTTGAAGGAATATCAGGTCGAACTATGGGCAAACTTTTTACCCAAACAAAAGTGGTAGATAGCGAAGGAAAAAAACCTGATTTCTCAACTATTCTTTTGAGGACTTTTTGTCGATTTATTCCTTTAAATGCACTCTCATTCTTATTTGCAACAAAGGGTTGGCACGATGCTTTAAGCAAAACATCGGTTGTTGACTCCTATTAATTTTGGTGTAATCCTCAGGACAAATGCATTTATGAAACATTGACATTTGCAATGTAGCTTGGTCCGTTGATAAAATTTAAAAACATTGGAGCGTTTATCTAAAACCTTGGAAGTTCTTTAAAAAACCTCGGAGACTTTTACGAAATCCTCCGAGGTTTTTTGATAATGTTTTAGTTCCTATTGATGAAAATTGGCATTTCTTTCCTATTCACCAGATTAGCTGAAACATTCTCTTCTTGGTCTTTAGTTCCTCTAAAGAAGATGAATCTGTTAATCTTCTAATATATTCATTTAAATTAAATGGATAAGGATTGATATTAGAGCTTATCTTCACAATTTAATGTTGAATTGTTACCCTCTTAAAGCAAAAACATCTAATTATTCCGTAATTTATTCTGCTATCCTACGTTATTTTACCAAACCTCACACAAACACTACTATACTGATTATTAGATAATTTAAACCAAAAACCTTTGGATTAATTAAGAATATAAACAGCTGTATGAGATTTTATTTATGCCGATAATACAACTATTGTAAAAATTCAATAATGACAATGTTCTTCAAATATATTTTCGTACATTGCAAGAACTAGAATGTTTATTATGAAACACAAACGCAACTTTTTACTATTCCTACTCCTTGCAATTGCCATCACTTCCTTCGGCTACATCGTTGACAATGACCTTTTCTACCAAAAGTGGACAACAACATTTACTGAATTTTCAATCATTGTGTTTTTGCTATTTACAATTCAATGTGCTATTTATGGTCTGTTTTTTACCTTTAAAACCATTGTATCACATAAAAAATAGAAATGCACATACACATCATCATGCATGAGGCTTTTGAAAGCCCCGGTGCTATTTTAAGCTGGATCGAGAATAACAATATTGAGCATAGTTATACACATCTGTATTTGGGAGAAAAACTTCCTCAAAATACAGATTCCTTTGATATGTTATTGATTATGGGTGGTCCTCAATCACCAACCACAACATTAGAGGAATGTGAGTACTTCGACTCCAAAGCTGAACAGGAGTTAATACGCTCTGCTGTTGAAAAAAAACAAATTGTTTTGGGAATTTGCCTAGGTGCCCAGATGTTGAGTAATGCTATGGGTGGAGAAACGATTTCAAGTCCCGAGAAAGAAATAGGGCTGTTTCCGGTTACATTAACCGAGGAAGGAAAAAATGACGCGCTTCTCTCTCATTTTCCCGAAAGTTTTAACTGTGGGCATTGGCATGGGGATATGCCAGGCTTAACAAATGATGCAGCTATTTTAGCCCAAAGTGATGGGTGCCCAAGACAAATTGTTCGTTTCGCTCCTAAAGCATATGCTTTTCAGTGCCATTTTGAATTTACTCCACAAGCAATTGACGACATGATTGAAAATTGCAGTGAGGAACTGGTTAAAGAAAAAGACAGAGCTTTCGTACAATCATCCACAGAGTTGCGAGATAATAATTATGACGACTGCAACAAGCTCTTATTTGGCTTTTTGGATAAACTCATTCAACTTTAAGAAAATTGACCTTAAGAGAGATGCTCTCTTAGAAACTGTTTAAATTTTATTTTTGTGAATTAGTTTGAATGAATTAAGTTCTCTGACAAGGCAAAAATGATGCGAATAGCACCGCTATTTAAAGAATTTTTGCAGTAGTAAGAGGGCTTAAGTCGCCAAAATGAACCAAAGGATAAAACTTAAACAGTTTCTTAAGGTCGGTCAGTAAATTCTATTCATCAATTGGATTGGTATTAATTGCATGTACAACCTTCCACTCATCCTTATCCTTACGCCATACTGATGTAAAACTGCCCTTCATTTCTAATTTCTCCCCTTCTTTAGGTGTAGCATTGTAGGCAAATATCTGGGTAACGGTGGCCACATTTTCTGAAGGAACTTCAATGGTTTCTTTTAGTATTTCCACTTTCCAGTCACTATACATGTCGTGCGACTTATATACCCGCTTAACAAACTCTTGGTATGAATCAGTTGCATCTCCGTTAAGGACGAAACAAAACTCTGGTCCATTCAAATAATTCTTAGTGTATTTACCCATATCGCGCGAATTATAATCTGCAACCAGTTTATCAATCATCACTTTAACTTCCCTGGCAATTTTCTCACGTTTGGCCATCCACTTGGCGTCTTTAAGTTTTTCTTTTGAGAAGGTAAATTCATTGTTTATTTCATATGCTTTTTTGTAGCTCTTTGCGGCGTTCTTATATTCTTTTACCGCCATAAAGTAATCGCCCTTAGAATCGTATGGGTTAGCTTTACCCTCATCCATTGCAATATATTTATCAAATTCAGCTTTTGCTTTATCGAATTCTTTTTGTTGCAGGTATAAGTACCCTTTTGTATTATGCAATGAAGCAACATCAGGATTTAGAGCAAGGCAGTCGTCTAGTAGCTTTAATGCTTCCTCCCTTGTTTCGTCCTTTCCTCCCAAGTTGTAGGCCAGCATTGTTTTTGAAAAGATGTTTTTAGGATACAACTTAACCAGTTCACGTCCTTCTGCAATACCATCGTACTTTGGATCTTCTTTCATTTTGGCAGCAAGGGATTTTATTACTTTTTCTCCTTTATTAAGTCTTCCTGAATAATCAGCCATTTTACCCAGTGCTTCTGTGCGCACAGCTTTATCATTACTGAAAGATTGTAAAAAGAAACCCATAAAAAAGTTAGGATCTGCCTCTAAAGCTTTTTGATTGATCTTCTCAAGCTTTGCAAATTCAACATCATACATAGCATCCATTGCTTCTTTGTATAAAGTTTTTGCTTCCTTTGATTTGGTTGTTGCCGGCAAGTATAAATCCTGTGCCATTAATGGCAGCATCATACTAAATAACAAGCCTAAGGTCAGGCTTTGCTTCAATAAAATAATCTTTTTCATAACAGGGGTATTTATAATGAATAACAGCATATTATACACCCAAAAGTCTTTTCTGTCAATAGTTTAGTTTGTTATAAACTAAAAATGGGAAGACACCCGAAGGCATCTCCCCATCATAACCAATCTATTTTAACTTGTCTTATTTACTCATTGATGGTGGCAAATTATCCATTCCCCACTCCTTATTAGGTTTATTACCCATAACAAGCTTAAGTTCTCCGCCCGACATTAGTTCTTTATGCTTGAACCACGAACGCTGCAGCGGTTTTCCATTTAAAGAGGCACTTTGTATATAGATGTTCTCAGGCGAGTTATCCTCCGTTGTAATGGTGAAAATCAAGCCATTTGCCAATGTTATTTTAGCTTCATCAAATAATGGTGAACCAAGTATGTAATTACCATCTGCCGGATTTACCGGATAGAATCCCATTGAACTCAGCACATACCAGGCCGACATCTGACCGCAATCTTCATTGCCTGAAAGACCATCTACTTCTGTTGTATACATGGTGCGATGGATTTCATCAACACGCTCAGCTGTTTTCCATGGCTTGCCAACATAGTTATAAGTATATGCCACATGGTGACTTGGTTCATTTCCGTGTGCATACTGCCCGATTAAACCACTGATATCGGGTGAAGCATGCTCACCTTTAACTTCTTCGTCTATAGTAAATAATGAATCTAATTTTGTAACGAAATTATCAACTCCATTGTGCAAATTAACCAGTCCCTGGATATCATGAGGTGCAAACCAGGAGTATTGCCAGGCATTACCTTCCACATACTCATCGTCGCGGTGCGAAGAGAATAAAGGATCAAAGTCCCTTTTCCATTCGCCATTCGCCAGTTTACCTCTCATAAAACCTGTTGACGCATCGAAATGATTTTGATAATAGGCCGCCCTTTTAATAAAGGTATTATAAACCTCATCATTTCCAATTGATTTTGCCACCTGGGCAATACACCAGTCATCATAGGCATATTCCAAAGCTTTGGACACAGATTCATTCTCCAAATCAGCAGGTATATATTCATACTCACGATAATATTTCAGGCCTTCAATATCTGTCATGGCACTTGCCACCATTGCTTCCAACAGTTCATTGCCATCAATATCTTTTATCAATCCTTTTTGCCAAGCATCAGCAATTACAGGAATTGCATGATAACCAATCATACAGCCGGTTTCATTTCCTACTAATTCCCAAACCGGTAATAAGCCGCCTTCGCGATATATGGCCATAAATGAATGGATAAAGTCGCGGATTTTATCTTCCTGCACAATGGTAAACAGCGGATGGCTGGCCCTGAATGTATCCCACAACGAAAACACGGTATAACGTTCAAAACCGTCTGCTTTATTAACTTTTCCATTCAATCCTTTATACTCACCATTATAATCTGAATGCACATATGGTGCAATCATGCTATGATAAAGGGCTGTATAAAAGATGGTTTTCACATCTTCCTCAGGCGTTTTTATTTTGATTTTCTGAAGTTCCTTTTCCCAAATATCCGAAGCACTTTTACGCTGAGCACTAAAGTCCCAACCAGGTATTTCTTTCTCAATACTCTTTCGTGCTCCATCAATGCTGGCTGATGAAAGGCCAACTTTAAGCAACAATGGTTCGGTTTCAGAATTATTAAAAGCTAAAACTGCACGAACATCTTTACCTTTAAGTTCAGTTTCTCCCAATAACTGACCATCACTTGCTACATTAAAATCAGTCACAGGCTGATTGGTTTCAATCACAAAATACAACCATTGCTCATTGGCCCACCCTGATGATTTACGATAGCCAACAAAACGTGTATCGGTCTCTTTTTTAATGTATGTATCGGTAGTCTTATCCCAGTTAATAGCATGTCCCAGATCAATGATAACCGAGCGGTCATCACCTTGTGTAAACGTATATTGGTGCAGGCCAACGCGCCTTGAAGCAGTTAACTCTGCTTTAATTCCACTATTAAGTAATTCGACCATATAATAGCCGGGCTGAGCTTCTTCTTTATCATGAGAGTAACTGGCCTTATAATTTTGTAAAAAATTCTTGCCAGCTGCTGTCGTATCAGAAACCACTTTTTTATTGGTCGGTAAAATCAGTAAATCAGCCAGATCGCCAATTCCTGTTCCACTCAAACACATGTGTGCAAATCCAACCAATTCTGAAGATGATGTATGGTAACCCGATACCCAGTCCCAACCATTAACACCATTAACTGGGCTTAGCTGCACCATTCCAAACGGGGTGGTTGCTCCCGGAAATACATGACCATGCCCGCCAGTTCCTATAAAAGGATCAACATAATCTGTTAATCGTGGCTCTTTTTCTGCTTGCTGACATGCAAGCACACCCAGCATAACCAACAATGTGAATAAAATCTTAGCCTTCATGTTTTATATATTTAATCGTTATCGTTTCTAATCAAACAGGGAGTTCAGCTATCCAATACCGGCGTGATAAACTCGTTTGACTGTTCAAATTAATGAACACAAATATCCGGTTACTGCTACATTTCCAGAATTTAAGTAATCAACCTTCAAAGAATCAATTTCCTTTTAAATCTGGAATTGCTTTTCAAATGTAGATAAATAAGCCTAAGCAGCACGATTAGCAATTAATAAACAAATGGTTTTGATTACGTTTGTACGTAATTTGAACAACAGACCACCAGCCTGAATGAATTGTCAGTACATTTTCCTGCCAAACAACCCCTTTTGCCGGCCTTGTCGTTTTCCGAAGTAATAGGTAATATCAATGAAAGGCAAAGCTCCAACTTTATTGGCATCTGTATAATTAGCAAAGGATAGTGCATACCCTACAGACAATGATAAACGTGGAAGTACCAATGCACGTAACTCTGCACTGTGTTCCAATGCTCCATTACCGGAAAAATTGCCCCGAAAGTATTTAAAACCACCGCCCAACATCAACATCTGTGTCATTTGCCAGTCAGCTCGCAGTTTCAGATAAGCAGTGTATCCTGAGCCAGTTAGTGCAGGACTTCGGTTGGCCAGAAAATGACCTTTCAATTCCCCTAAATCAGATTCTCCAAATGGCACTCCAAAATCAACGCCTATGCCTCCAGTAAAAATAATATAGGGTTTATCCCTTCCACAACGTTCATTGTTCATTACCAAACGGGAAACAGTTAACTCGTTATTCATCGAAAGAATAAATGGAATTTTTTCAGCATGATCGATAATCGAAGTATGGTTTCGATCATTTAACCAATTTAAACCAAGTGTGGCCGAATACAAACCATGCTTACTGGACACATACCAATCATCATTTCGCCATCTTTTCTTCAGATAAAGATTAGGCACCCAATAATTGAGCGGTAAATAAGTGGAAAGTTCCAGACCGGGTTTCAGGCCATAGCGCGAAGCATTTATCAGGCTTATATTAGCTGCACCATCATAGACTGTATTAGCTGTTTCGCTGTGCCAAAGCAAATCATCACGACTATCGTTTTGTTTGGCGCCCATTGGTTGCACACGATTAAAAGCATTGGTATCATCTCTTTCAAAGGCCTCCTGCTGACGTTTTTTAATTTCTCTTTTGGAAGTTCTTTTTTTGCCTTTAAACTTTTTCTTGCTTTGCGCCTCTACATTAATAAAGGTTAATCCTAAAAAAATAAACAATAAACAGATAATCTTCAGCATAGCTTGTTTTGAATGATAAACGCGAAATAACAATATTTAGTCTTAAAGCTGAGGATAAATACATGAGATGCAATTATTTGTTGACTAAATCCCAACATCTGCAAATATTAACAATGCAATAACAGAAACTTGGGAAACTTTTAACACCTTTTAAGTTTCCTCGGGGTAAAAAGTTTATACATTTGCAAAATGGAATCTAAAAGTTTGGAAGTTACGGAAAGTGCTCTGAAGCTTTTTTGTCAATACGGAATTAAAAGTGTTAGTATGGATGATATTGCCCGTGAACTGGGTATGTCAAAGAAAACACTGTACCAGTATATTAATGACAAAAATAAGCTGGTAGAAGAAGCCCTGAATCTTGCCGGAGAAAAGGACATTGAAGTTCTCTCAATCTTTAAACGTCAGGATCTGAATGCAATAGAACAGTTCTTTGAGTTTAAAAAGATTATGGAACCACACATTGGCCAATATCAGCCAACCATGATGTTTGACTTAAAAAAGTATTATCCGGCCTTACTCAACAGTTTTAAAGAAAAGCAAAAGGGCTTTATTCTGGATGCTTATACATGTAACCTGTTACATGGTAAAAAAGATGGTTTATACCACGATGATATTAATGAAAACATTGTTGCTCGCTTATTGCTGGCTCATCACATCTTCACATTTGATGATACCAATGGAATGTTTACCGCCAGTGAACTAAGAAGCATTGAACTATTTGCCGAAGTTTTTAAATATCACTTTAGGGGAACCTGCACCGAAAAAGGCTTGCAGGAAGTAGAGCGACTATTTTGCGAAGATAAAGAAGAACACAAATAAACACACAACTATGAGATTAATCACTTTGCTATTGAGTTTGCAATTGCTTGTAATATTATTTCCGGTGAAACTTGTTGCACAAACTGATAGCTTAAACCTGAGTCTGCAGGAAGCAATCGATTATGCAATGACGCATGCTTATCAGAAAATTAATGCAGACTACGACGTTGAGTCATCAAAAAGGAAACTTTGGGAGACTATTGCTATTGGTCTGCCACAAGTAAGTGGAACAGCCGGTTATAACCACAATCCTGATTTACCCGTTTCATTATTTCCGGTTGAAATATTACCGCCTGATATGCGACCTCCGGGCAGTCAACCTGGTGATAAGGTACCTATATCATTTGCTCAGGCATATGATGCCAATTTCAGGATCTCCGTCAACCAATTGATCTTTGACGGATCATATATTGTTGGTTTACAGGCTTCAAAAATCTTTCAAACACTGAATGAACAGCAGAGAGAAAAAACTGAGATTGAGGTACGAAACAATGTTATGCAAGCTTATTACATTGCTTTAACAGCATATGAGAACGTTGAAACATTTAAACGTAGTTTAAAAATAAACGAACGTACCCTGGTTGAAACGGAGGCCTATTATAAAAATGGTTTCAGGGAAGAAACAGATAAAGCTCAAATTGAGTTGATGCTAAGAAACAGCGAAAGCCGACTTTTAGAGGTTGAGCGCAGTTATAATGTTGCATTAGCAGTATTGAAATTTAGCATTGGCATGGATCTGAATCAACCCATAAAACTAAGTGATCAATTGGATGATACACTTTCACCTGTTTTACTCACACGAGACGGTGAAACCTTTAATGTTGAGAATCATATTGATTATAAACTGGCCGAAAGTGATGTTATCTCTAAGAAACTTTTAATGCGTAACGAGCAGGCCCAATATCTTCCAAAGCTTAATGCCAGCTATTCGTATACAAGAAGTGCCTTTGGTGACGAATGGAATTTGTTTGAGCAGGAATGGTACCCATCACAAGTAATTGGTCTGAATTTATCCATTCCGATTTTCACATCAGGTAGCAGAACCGCCAGAGTAAAACAGGAGAAACTTAATTACTTAAAAGCACAAAACAATCAACGAATGACAACTGAAAATCTGACAAAAGATTTTCTGAATGCTAATACAACCATGTCATCGCAGCGAGAGCAATACACCAACAGCCTTAAAAATAAAGAACTGGCTACAAGAATTTATGACGTCAGCCTTATTAAGTTTCAAAAAGGTTTAATAAACAGTACGGAACTCTCGCAGATTGAATCTCAATATGTCGATGCTGAACTAAGTTATATCGAATCAACACTAAACCTGCTTCAGGCACATATTGAATTACAAAAAATACTTAGCAAACTATAAAGGTCAACCCAAATAGATAGAAACAAAATGAAAAAGTTATTCATACTTCCACTAATCGCATTAATGATAGCTTGTACTGCAAATCAGGGCGATGAAGACAGAAAAGCCAAACAAGAAGAATTGGCAAACTATAAAAAGGAATTAAGCGAGCTTAAGAAGCAGATTGCCAAAATTGAAAAAGAATTGTCAGACGGTAATAGCGAAAGCATAATTAATGTTGTTGCAACAGGTATAGAACCGAATTTGTATGAGCACTTTGTTGATGTTACCGGTAAAGTTGAGGCAGACCAAAACATTATTGTCAGTCCTGAGGCCGCTGGTAAAATCATCTCAATTGATGTAAAAGAGGGTGATAAAGTGCGTAAAGGTGATATTCTTGCAAGGCTTAACACCGAAATGACACAACGTTCGCTAGCCCAGGTTGAGATTAATCTTCAATTGGCAACAACAACATACGAACGTCAGGCCGACCTTTGGAAACAGAATATTGGCTCTGAGATGGAATACCTGCAGGCAAAATCAAATAAGGAAGCTTTAGAGCAACAAAAAGAAGGTCTGGTTGCACAACTTGATTTGGCTATCGTGCGTGCTCCGATTGATGGAGTTGTTGATGAAATTATTCAGAAGCAAGGTGAGATGGCAGGACCCCAAATGTCATTTGCTCGTCTTGTCAATATCGACAAAGTTTATATTACAGCTGACGTTTCAGAGATTTATCTTCAAGATGTTGAAGCCGGAGATAAAGTAGCTGTTGAATTTCCTGTCATCAATAAAAACATTGATGCAACAATTTTCCGCGCATCATCTGTCATTGATCCGGGTAGCCGTACTTTCAGAGTACGAATTGATTTGGACAACAGGTCAAACGATATAAAACCTAACATGCTGGCAGTGTTAAAACTCAGAACATTTGCTGCTGAAAATGCTATAATAGTTCCTTCTATCCTGGTTAAAAAAGATTTTAGTGGCGAGTTTGTTTTCGTAGCCGAGGAAGTTGATGGAAAAATGCAGGCCAAAAAGCGCTATATCGAAACAGGCATTAAAGATAATAACAATACCCTCGTGACTAAAGGTATTGAATCCGGTGATAAAATAATTACCAAAGGTTATGCCCAGGTGGTTGATGGTTCAGCCATTTCTATTTAATCCTTAGCCTAAATCTTATTACAAATGCAAGAAGAAAACATAAAATATAAAGAGAAAGTGTCTACACGGAAGTTTAAACCAACTTTCATGGCACTGGCTAATAAAAATACGATTTACATCCTCACCCTATTCCTGATTGTGGCCGGATGGATGGGATATACTTCCATGCAGAGGGAGCAGTTTCCTGAGATTGTGATTCCGTATATCTCAGTAAGCACACCTCACCCGGGAAACAGTCCGTTGGATATTGAGAACCTGATTACCCGTCCACTGGAAAAAGAGCTAAAAGATTTAAATGGCGTTAAAAAAATGTCATCCAACTCATTCCAGGACATGAGCTTGATTATCGTTGAGTTCGAAACAGACGTATCTGTTGATCAGGCTAAACTGGACGTTAAGGATAAGGTAGATAAAGCCTTAAGTGAATTACCAGACGACTTGATGGATGATCCGATTGTGGATGATATCGACTTTTCTGAATTTCCTGTATTAAATATCAACCTGTCAGGTGACTACAGTATTTATGAATTGAAAAAGTTTGCCGAAGGTCTTCAGGATGAGTTTGAGACTTTACGCGAAGTTCGTGAAGCCGATATTCGTGGTGTTGATGAGCGTGAGATTAAAATCCACGTTAACCCTCACCGCATGGCAGCTTACGACCTCACCTTTGAGGATATTGAGTTTGCTGTCACAACTGAAAACTTTACAGTTGGTGCCGGCGAGATAAAGGTTGATGGCACAAGGCGTTCAATTCGTGTACAAGCGGATTACACCAATATGGATGAAATCCGGAATACTATTGTAAAAGAAATTGATGGACGTGCTATTTACCTAAAAGATGTGGCCGAAGTGATTGATGGCTTTGAAGAACAAAGCACCATATCACGTTTGGATCACAAATCGGTTGTAACACTTTCCATCGTTAAAAAGAGTGGTCAGAACCTGTTGGATGCAACAGATAAAATACTGGACATCATTAAGAAAAAGCAGGAAAGTGAAACCCTGCCAAAAGATTTAACAGTAACTGTAACTGATGACCAGTCGGTGTTTGTTCGTGATCAGATCAGCAACCTTGAGAACAGTATTCTTTTAGGTATGATCTTCGTGATGATTGTCCTGTACATGTTCCTTGGGTTAAGAAATGCTATATTCTCAGGATTGGCCATCCCCATGTCGATGATCATCTCCATGATGATCCTGAAACAAATTGGTTATACCATCAATACCATGGTATTATTCAGTCTTGTACTGGCCCTGGGAATGCTGGTGGATAATGCCATTGTGGTAATTGAGAATGTCTACCGGATGATGGAGCATGGTGTCAAATCCGAAAAAGCGGTTAAGAACGGTACCAGTGAAATCGCCATACCGATTATTTCGTCAACGGCAACCACATTAGCAGCATTCTTCCCATTAGTATTCTGGCCGGGCATTGTAGGTAAGTTTATGAGCTACCTGCCCATCACCTTAATTATCGTGTTAGCATCATCCTTATTTGTTGCTTTAGTGCTGAACCCTGTGTTTGCATCTCAGTTTATGAAGCTGGAAGATGTGCGGGAAAAGAAAAGCTTCCGAAAATTCTTTATTGTTACGGGTATCTTAGCTGGATTGGGAGTTCTGTCATATCTTGGCGGCAGTATTCTTTGGGGTAACCTGTTGATATTACCACTCCTGATTACAACACTTAACAAATTTGTACTCAAACCATCAGCCATTTGGTTTCAGCATAATTTTCTTCCAAAATTGGAAAACATGTATGAAGCCACCTTGCGCAGGGCTCTGGGTAGACGTACCAGTAAACTTCTTTTATTTGGTTCGCTTGGTCTGTTCTTTTTCTCCCTGTTCTTTTTCGGAGCGATGCAACCTAATGTATATTTCTTCCCCGAAAATGAACCACGTACCATTTATGTGACTATGGAGATGCCATTGGGTACCGACATTGAAGTAACCGACCAGGTAACAGTTAGCGCAGAAGAATTGCTGTATAGCACACTGGAGCCATACATGGATATTGTCAAGTCTGTTGGTGTAAGTGTGGGTACCGGTAAAGGCGGCCTGTTCGAATCAGGGCGTTCGCCAAATAAATCACTGACTACAATTACATTTGTTGATTTTCAATATCGCCAGGGGCACAGTACCCGCGACATTATGTCAAAATTATCAAGTGCTTTTGAAGGATTTGTAGGAGCCAAAGTATTTATCGAAAAAGAGCAAAACGGACCTCCGGTTGGTAAACCAATAAATATTGAGATTGCCGGTGATGATTACGAGCGATTGATCGAGTTGACTGAGGACATTAAAAACACCATCAATAACGATCATATTGCCGGTATCGAAAACCTCGAAATGGATTTGAACACCAACAAACCCGAGATGCAGCTATTTATTGATCGTGACAAAGTTCGTCGTATGGGCTTATCTACTCAACAAGTGGCTATGGCTGTTCGCACATCGTTATATGGTAAAGAGATCAGTAAATATAAAGACGGGGAAGATGAGTATGATATTATGCTCCGCCTGCAGGACAGGTATCGTTATGATGTATCTACTTTGATGAATCAAAAAATGAAAGTAGATAAAAATGGTGTCATCAGCCTGATTCCTATTTCTGCTGTTGCTGACTATGAATATTCATCAACTTACGAAAAGATTACCCGTATTGATAATATTCGTGTAATTACACTTAGCTCAAATGTGGTTGAAGGTTACAATGCCAACTCGATAAATGCCCGTATTAAGCAGGTTTTATCAGAATATCAGATGCCTGCTAACTACTCCTGGAAAATGACCGGAGAACAAGAAAGTCAGCAGGAAACTTCTGATTTCCTGGTTGGAGCCTTACTGTTCGCCTTAGCGCTTATTGCAATGATCTTGATCACGCAGTTTAACTCAGGAGCCAAACCTCTGATTATTATTGGAACAGTAGGTTTAAGTACCATTGGTGTATTTATGGGACTAGGTACTTTCCAAATGGATTTTATCATCCTCATGACAGGTGTTGGTATCGTTTCATTAGCCGGTATTGTGGTAAACAATGGTATTGTATTAATTGACTACATCGACCTTGTTCGCGGGCAGGTAAAAGAAAAGAAAGGACTGGGAGAAAAAGGCAGATTATCACGCGAAGATGAAATTAATAGTGTTGTACGTGCCGGTAAAACACGTTTACGTCCGGTATTGTTAACAGCCATCACAACCATTCTGGGATTAATCCCAATGGCCATTGGTCTCAATTTCGACTTCTTCAGTTTATTCTCTGAATTAGATCCTAACATCTATTTTGGTGGTGATAATGCCGACTTCTGGGCACCAATGGCCTGGACAGTTATATTTGGATTGAGTACCTCTACGGTATTAACCTTAATTATGGCACCGGTAATGTATAACCTGGCAGTTAGAGTTCGTAACCGCTTATCTCCACAAAAACCGGACAGTGGACTGGTTGATAAAATTGATGCCATCAAGTAAATACAATATTATTAAGATTTAAACGGCTCTCTTCGGAGGGCCGTTTTTGTTAATTAATACCAGTGTCAAATCAAGTACAATATTTCGGGTATTTAATTTCCCCCATCGCCTTTCAGGCACTTCCCCAAGGGGAAGATATTCCTGCAGACTCACTTCCAATTCTCCCCTTGGGGAGATACCCGTAGGGAGAGGGGGATTTATGTTTTAACCCAAAGCTTCAAATTTGATTTGACACTAATAACAATTGGTATAATGTATCGCACCTTCAGTGCTTTATTATTTAAATCATACATCGCGGAGTTTCACCCTGCGCTAGTATATACGGGCCTTGCAGGCCAGATTGAGAGCGATACTTAACAGTCCTGAAAGGACGGAACATATAAGCATATGTCCGCTAGGGCTATGGCTAAACAAATAATGTGATTGAGGGCTGGGAAGAAGGATCGCATCTTTATTCCCATAATGCAAATAAAGATACGATCCGTAAAAATCGAAACACCACTTCCTTGGCAATCGCATTTAAAAACAAATATACCTCCCCGCCTGTCGTCATCCCTCCTAAAATTCAGACGGGGATGGGTTTTCGTTATTCTCCTCCTTTTGAAGGAGTAGTACCACAAAGTGGGGAGGTGGTTGAAGCAGTTAAATGCAATTGCCCTGACACCTCCCCTTCTTATACCAAATTAATTTGGCATTAATCACTCATCCATTGTCAGAAAATATTTATCTATCTTAATGCAAATTTTGAGTCTATGGGAAAACAAAAAGCTTTAATCAATTGGTTTGATAAGAATAAGATAGGCTATTTACTCTTCTCAGGTGGTTTCGACAGCAGTGCAGTACTGGGTGCTGCCATGAGAGCCGATGCTGATGTAACGCCCATTTGGGTTAACAATGGCTTTAACAGGGCTAACGCCAATGATATGATTATTCAGGCACGTAACCTTGGTGCACCCGATTTAAAGATCATTGATGTAACACCAGGAGAAGTAGTGGTTAGCAACCCTGAGCAACGATGCTACCATTGCAAGAGCCATATACTCTCACTGGTTCCTAAAGATGGTTTACCAATCTTTGATGGTACCACCGCCAGCGATCTGGGAAATTACCGGCCCGGTAAACAAGCATTAGACGAGTATAATGTACAGTCACCTTTGGCCGAACTAGGTATTACTTCCTGGGAAACAAAAGACATTGCCATGGCATTTGGTGCCGATCCTTTATTTGCCGAGCACGAAAGTTGTCTGGCAACACGCATCAACTATAACCATTTACTGACTCCTGAACGCATCAAAGCCATCTACGAAGTCGAAAACTATATCATCGATAAAACCAACGACTTCCATGTGCGCTGCCGCATCGATGACGAAGACCATATGCGTATCGAACTGTCAAAACCCGAAAGCTATGCACTTATTGCAGACGATAAAGTGAGAGAAGAGCTTTTTGAGTTAGGTGGTAAAGCCTGTTTATTTGTTACCATAGATGTCAAACGCTCACGACCTAATGAGTATGATAAGAGGATAAAAAAATAGACCTAAGACTTAAGACAAAAGACATCAGATCGAGGATAGACGATGAATGAAGGGTGAGGCTTGGACATAAGATGGGAGACGGAGGACAGAAGAAAGAGGAAACACTAAACTCCCTCCTGAACCCAGAACGCAAAACCCAGAACTCAAAACTCAGAACAATTAACCAAACCAACGAATTACCAAATCGACGAATTACCAAATCGACAAATAACCATTAACAATGACTTTCGACGAATTATTTGATCAAATACAACAGGGACGCATTTCGAAAGAAGAGGCACAACGCCATTTCTCTCTCGATTGGATGGAAACAGCCAGCCGGTATATACTGGATGTGAACCGCGGCATGCGCACCAATATTCCCGAAATCATTTATGGTGAATACAAAACTCTGGAACAAACCATTGAGCTGACGAGCCAGTTGCTCGAAAAACATCCCCGTGTAGTGATATCGCGCAGTCCTTTTTACAAAGAAATAAATGAACACTTTAAAGATCAGTTTCCGGTTCTTTGGTCGGTCAATGCCACCGTTATTGGTGAGATGCCAAAACCCAATGGCTCAGTATTAGTGATAAGTGCCGGCTCAGCTGACCATCCGGTCACCTATGAATGTGAAGTGATTCTTAAGGCTGTTGGTGTGGAACCCCTGGTTTTTGAAGATCGTGGCATTGCTCATCCAACCCGCGTTTTGGAAGCCATTAAGCAAGGCATTGAACAGGATGTTTCGGCTGTTATTGTGGTTGCCGGCATGGAAGGTGCCCTGGCGCCATTTGTAGCTTCCTTAGTTCCTCTGCCAGTAATAGGAGTACCCACATCGGTTGGTTACGGCTTCAGGGCCAAAGAAGCTGCACTCACCAGTATGCTGGCCAGCTGTGCCCCTAACCTCACAGTAGTGAATATTGATGGTGGACTAAGAGCTGCTGTTGTGGCTGCTTTAATTGCGAAGAATAGGAATTAAAGCAACGGTATTTATTTATTACTAAAAGCAGCCTTCTTAATAAAAACATCTTCAAGTAACCTATTAAACTCTTTGTATTGCAATAGCAATAAGATAAGTCCAATATTAACTAATACGTCAGCTACATTAAATACATAGAAGTTATATTGGTGAAAATAATGAACATGTAAAAAGTCGGTCACATAGCCATTCATTGCCCTGTCAATAATATTTCCATAAGCCCCACCAATAATTATAAAAAGAGGCAGCAATAATCTGAATTTACTCTCCCTAAGTTTCCAAATTAGAAAGAAACCAAACAGAGTTATTAAAATAGGCAAAACAAAAATGATTGGCATCCGAATATTCCTATCCAGATTGTTGAACATCCCAAAAGCAATCGCATGATTTTCAACGTAAGTGAGATTAAAGAAGTTATCAATCACAGCAATGGATTGTTCCTTTAACTGGTCGTTAATTACCTCTTTCGTCTTTAAGTCGCTTGCACATCCTGAAACCATAAATGCTACAAGAATCAGAAATTTGAATATTTGTTTTTTCATTATTCTATTTATCAAGGTGCAAATTACCAATTATATAATCAAAAATTCCTTGCTTCAGTTGTATTCTTAATACCGTAAGAATATTAAATATTCAAAATTTCTTCTGGACAAAAAAAAATTTGATCAAGGAGAAAGTATTTTTTCATCAAGGAGAAAATTTATTTCCATCAAGGAGAAAATTCATTTCCATCAAGGAGAAAAATTATTTTCATCTTGATGAAATTTCAATGGCTTAATAACATGTAATTCATATGTGTTTGAAATACAGTGAAAATAATACACAAACACCATATATAACAGGCCATATAGATTATATTTTGCTTTTCTGCCAGAATAACCGGTTTAACTCCCATGAATGCCAATATCTAAATTTGGTATATCATAGTTTTTAATTATTTTAGATGTCAACGGCAAATAATTACGTAATCAATTATCCTTTTTTTTAACCCCTATAATTTTAAGTAATATGCTTAAATACAAATTAATTGAACGAGCTAACCCCAGAGACCCTCAAGCTCCAAAGAAAGTTTATGCAACGCCTGTTCTAAATGGCAAAAAAGATTTAAAAGCTATCGGAATAGACATTGTTGAAAAATCATCACTCACCCGGGGAGACGTTAATAATACACTGGATAACCTAGTTGATCAAGTACCGAAGTATCTGCTTGATGGTCAATCTGTCAACCTTGGTGATCTGGGAACACTGCGTATTTCATTTAGCAGCGAAGGAGTGGAATCTGAAGAAGATTTTCACACCTCTAAAATCAAAAATGTAAAACTTATTTTTACACCGGGTAAGGAGCTTAAAAAGAAACTGCGTGACGCCTCATTCGATAAGGTTAACAATATTTAAACGAGTCTGACCACTAAGGTCCCCCGAATAACATTTGTATTCGGGGGTTATTTTTATGTATTCCTATTCTTAGCCAATCACCGCTCCTTCTCCAATACCGTTGCCCCAATATTGATATGTCCTTTATTTTGAATAAGTTCCCACCCTTGTTGTTTTAAGCGTTTAGCTAAAGCCCGATTGAGCATTCCGTGAGCCACTAATACTACTGTTCTGTTTTCTTCTGCTAATTCTATCAGCCGATTGGCTGCTTTATCCGCACGCCTGCGAGCTTCATTATAGCTTTCAATACCATGTTGATTCAGGCCCATTACCCACATTAGCCGACTAATGGATTGCCAGACTATCAAGGGTAAGCTATAAGCATTTGGTCCGGAATTTATACGAGTTTCAAACTCTCTGAACAGAGCTTCGCTAATAATGATGTATTCTTCACCAAAAATGGCTCTGGCTGTTTCCTGTGCCCTTCTCAGATTAGAACAATAGATTGGTGTCGAAGCTTCTAGTTTCACATTCACCAGGGAAGAATCAAAAGGTATAATGGACACTTCGCCATAGGCTCTTACATATGCCTGTGCCATCGCTGAATTATAAAGCAATTCCTTATTTACATCAGGCTTGGCATGTCTGATCAGGTAAATACGCATCTGCTTATTAGCATCTTCACTAACATCTTCGATGGTTGTAAAAGGCTTTTTATTCTCAAAGCCATTTTGATAAGCCTCCTTTGTCAGCTTTTGTTGCGACGAACAAGCGGCTATAAAAAAGGTTAGAATCAAAAGTATGCTACAATATTGAATACGCATTTATTCCTGTATAATTCTATATTTAACAATGCCATTGGACAAAAGTTGAAATTCAAAACTTTTCCCATCGCAGATAGTGCAAATATTTCAACATCGCACCTTAGGTTACATTAATCGACTGTGTTTTCCCTTATTGACCAAGGTGTCCAAGAATCGACCTTAAATGATCAAGTTCCAAATTCAGTTGTTCTTTCAACTCTGGCACCTGTTCTGTCTGTACAGCTATCTCTAAATCATTTAAAGCATCCGTTCGTTCCAACTCAACAATTGCTTTGGCGGCAGTTAATCTAACTTCAGGCGATTTATCGCGCAGCAGCCCAAGTACCTTTTTCTTAGCCGACCACGATGACTGTTCTACCAGACTGTTTATAGCTTCTATTTTTTCTTCAGAGTTGCCCCACAGCATTTCGAAATACTGTGCTTGTTTCTCAAGTTGTTCTTTGGTATATAGAATTTCTTCCGTGTATATTTCTGGTCTTACAACTTTGTCTGAGTATGAAATTAGCTCCTGATTAACTGCCCATCGTACCATGCGGGGAATCATCCAGCGCATACCAGGTGTATTTTCAGGATGGCCAACAAAAGTGACTACTTTTCCTTTGCCTGCTTCCGTGGCTGTAATAAACGGACGATTGTTCGTCATATTTGCAGGTGTTCCTTCCACTGTATGTACATCGCTTAGCATAGTTGATAAGGATTGACCTTTAAATAATGCCTGTTCCGGCTCTATTAACACCGGGCCTTCGTAATATTTTGAATACCAAATATTATTATCAGTCAACTCAGGGAAGAGTTTTTTACCTTCATCTGTCAACGAGAACTTAACCAATCCATGTCCCCGATGATCATGCTCAATATCAATAGCCTGGAAACCACTTAGATCCAGTGATGGATAGCCTTCTGTTTGCGATAATACATAAGAGCCTGCGCAAATACCCATTACACCCATACCTTGCTCGGTAACAAGTTCCTTCACTCGCTGCATTCCCAACTGTCCTAACTTAATGGTTTGTGCTTTGCCCGACCCGCCCGGAAATAGAATCAGATCATAGTTAAAGATTTCATCCGACATAATGGTTGAAGCTCCGATAATATCGGGTTGAATCATTGGGTCAATACGCAAAGCTTCATAAGCATCCGTAATGCATCCGGGACTATCGCCATTGGTATCAAAAATACCAACCTTGATCATTTCCTCTGAGTTACTTTTTTGTTGGCTCTGATTGACGCATGTTGTCATTACAAACAAGCATAATAGTCCGATAAGTAGATTTTGTTTCATCATGTGTTTAGTTTAGATACAATGCTTCAATAAAGTCATTCCTATTAGCAAAAACAATGAGAAATATTAGTTACAATTCCTGAACTCATCCTTAGCATAGCAAACTAATGGTAATGTCATCACCAACAAATATGTCGTACTTATGTGCAATCTCAGGGTAAACACATTCTGCGCGCACCTGGACCAACTCCAATACACATCTAATTATCAAACAATTATCAATGTATTTATAAAATTTCGTGTGTTTGTAAGATTAAGCTTATACCTTTATTTTGCATTCAAAGCTATGATTATGAAGAATTTTGCACTCATTTCGCTACTCGTGCTGTGTTCGGCATTGCTAATTGCCCAGGAACCGGCTAACCTTGTTAATCCATTTATCGGAACCACCAATTATGGTGCAACCTATCCGGGAGCTGTAATGCCACACGGAATGGTATCGGT
>NZ_CEXQWX010000076.1:2267-28734 GCF_982718395.1 Carboxylicivirga sp. | reverse complement strand
CCACAGGTTCAGACAGGTAAAGAAGGCGAGAAAGTGATTGGTAATATTCAACCGGACTGGACCGGCTCAATCCGACCATCCTTCCAGTACAAGAATGTATCCTTAAGTGCTCTTTTCAACATTAAGCAAGGCGGTGATGTGGTATCAGTTTCCGAATCAATAGCTACATACGCTGGAACCTCAAAAAGAACTGAGCAGCGCAACAACTTTATTTATCCGGGTGTTGTGCCGGATGGTGATGGCGACTACATTCCAAACACAAAAGAGGTAAGTGCACAGCAATATTACCGTTCCATTGGAAACATGGGAGGTGTCGGTGAAGAATTTGTATATGATGCATCATTTGTTAAATGGGGCGAATTATCATTGAGTTATACACTTGGTAAGAATATGATTAAGCGACTTCCGCTTGAGCATTTAAAAGTTTCATTCATTGGTCGCAATCTAACCTACTTATCGAAACACACTCCCGGAACTAGTCCAGAGGTCGGTTTTGACTTATTCTCTCAGGCACATGATTTTTCGTCTGTTCCATACACACGCAGCTTTGGATTTTCTTTAAACGCACGATTCTAATTATTACAGCTATGTTAAAATATACTTCATCTATACTACAAAAAGGATTAATCGCATTGACCTTGTCTTTTGCATTTAATGGTTGTACAGACGGCTGGGAGGAAATGAATAAACCAAATTTCCAGCCGAAGGAAGGAGAGGTTGAAGAACCTGATGATCCGGATGAACCAAAACCAATTGTTGGTGATCCTGGTGATTACATCTTTGAATTTACCTACAACGGTGTCATTGATAATCATCAGCGAACAACCAATTTATACCATGATTTATATGCCCATTACTTTGCCAATAATAAGTTTGAGGCGAGTAACCACTATCTGTATCGCGATGATTGGATGAAATTCCGTTGGGAGCATTTTTATACCGATCGTTTTCAGGAGTTTAAAAATATCATCAAGATCTGTAAGCAGGATACCGATGAGCATTTCCGCAATGCCTACCATATTGCCTGGATTAACTACTACTTCCTGATGAGTTTAATGACAGACACCTATGGACCGATACCTTGTACAAGTGTTATCGATAACATGGAATACGAAATAGCCAAAGATGTTATTGTGGAGGATCCTGATATTTACTACGATACTCAGGAAGAGGTATATGACCGCTTGTTCAAACGGCTGGCTGTTCATCAGGATTCGCTTTTGATTGATGATGATGAAATTTACAATTATAACGAACGGGAAAATATCTATGGTGGTGATCCGCTAAAGTGGAAACGTTTTGCCAACTCTTTACGATTGCGTTTAGCTATGCGTATTGCCAACATCGATCCTGTTCGTGCACAGGTAGAAGCAGAAGAAGCAATTGCCGACGGAGTATTCTTATCTAATGATGATACTTATGCGGTGCATTATAGCTGGCCGAATGACCATGAAAACGATTACTCTTTGGTAGGTTTCCTTTGGGGGGATGTGGTGATGAGTAAGGATTTGGAAATCATGTATAAAACGCAATCCAACCAGCTTGATCCAAGATGTCCTAAGTGCTGGTATCGCAACCTGTCTCCTCATAGTGATATTCTACAGTTCAGAGAAGCACCATTTGGAGACTATGTTGGTAATTACAATGGAGCAGAGAACGTACAGCATGGCGATGATAAATACTCCTACCTGAAATCTAAGATGGGAGAACGAAATGATGATTATTGGTTTGACTATAACCGTCCGATGGAGTGCCTGAATTATGCCGAGGTTTGCTTCTTATTGTCTGAAGCCAGCCTGAGAGGGTGGAACGGAGCCAGTCAGAGTGCAGAAGATTACTATCTGGAAGGGATTCGTTCATCAATGGATTATTACAATGTGCCTCGCCTGGAAACTGAAAGGTATATTGATGGATTGACCAGTCAGCCATTTAGTGGTGGAGATAAAGAAGCCATTCTGGAACAAATCATTAATCAAAAATGGTTAGCAAACTTTCCGAATGGAGCCGAAGGCTGGGCTGATTTCCGAAGAACTGATTATCCAGCTTTATCGCAGATTGTTTCGAACCGCTCCAGTGATGTTGAGCAGGGCAAGTTTATCAAGCGGATCAACTACCCGGTTTCAGAGCACGACTTAAACAGTGATAATGTATACTATCCATATGCCAATGACAGTAAAGGCCAACGTATATGGTGGGATGTTATGGATACACATTCTGGTCCTTACACTCGTAATATGCCCAATAATTTCAGATAATATACTAATTCCAATTCATGTATGAGATGGGTATAAGGCAGACAATCAGACCTTATACTCATTTCTAACACCTCAATTGGAAGAATATTAATAAAAGCTACTAAGCTAACGTAACAATTAAATTAAGTGATTATGAAAAAGAATCTTTTACTTTTGGTTTTGTGTTGCCTCGTGTCGTTCGCACAGGCGCAACAGCCATACGCCGGCTGTTATCACCCCGAAGATTTAAAAAACTGGGTGCCGGGTGAAGATCCCAACGATGTCTTTAACCGCGGTACCATCGCACTTCAGCAGCGATTTGTAAACACCACCATTAAGGCAAATCCTAATTCTACCTTCAGCAATGCACTGGTAGCTCCCGATTTGACATTGGCTAAAGATTGCAGTAAAGGTTATTCGCAAGGACGAAACACCTTTGATGAGATGTATATTTTTAACTATTGGCAATACGTCGATATGGTTATATGGTGGGGCGGTAGCGCAGGCGAAGGAGTCTTCATTTGCCCGACTGCTTCGGCCATTGATGCGGCACACAAAAATGGAGTTAAAATTCTGGGAAACATCTTCTTTGCGCCAGGAGCTTTTGGAGGACAAGCCGAATGGGTTAATCAAACGCTCGAGAAAGATGGAGAAGGAAACTACATTATTGCCGATAAACTGATTGAGTTAGCCAACTATTTTGGTTTCGACGGATGGTTCTTAAATGAAGAAACAAAGCACTTTTCAGATAAAGCAGAATGGGAAAAGTTCTGCGCCTACTATTCTGCAAAAAGCGATTTAGAACTTCAGATGTATAATGCCAGTTCATCATTCAGCTCTTCTAATGGATGGATGCTTCGTAATGGAGCCGGTGAAGAAACCGGTACATCATATTTTGTGAACTATGGAGGTACCGGCGGAGCTGATTCACACATTAGCTATGCACAGTCAATAGGAGCTGAACCATGGGACTTGTTCTATGGAATCAATCAGGGCCTAAGTACCTTCGCAGGTAACTCGGATATTGCCCGTATTGTTGGAAAAGATAATCATAAAGCATCCCTGGCATTATTCCTGGAAAGATCCACGTGGCGTCAGGGTAATAGTGATGATCAGTATGATCTGGATGAAAACTACATTCACAACTTTTTTAATTATTCGACAAAATACTGGGTTGGAACCGAAGATGGTAATGTAACAGAAGACAGGGCATCTCAGGCATGGTCAGGTATTGCAAATTATGTTCCTTCCAGAACTTTTATCCAGTCAAAGCCATTCGTCACTAACTTTAACACAGGTTATGGTATTCGTCGTAATATAAAAGGAACTGATAAGGGTATATCAGGTCAGAAGTGGGTACATCAGGGTATTCAGGATATTTTACCAACATGGAGATGGTGGTGGATGGATGCTGCTAATAAAGAGCTGTCAAGTGAATTGACCTTGAACGAAGCCTATGAAGGTGGAACATCAATCAAAATAAACGGTAACCTAAAGGCCGGCGATGCTAATGAACTGAGGCTTTTCAAAACGCAATTAAGTATTGACAATGGCGACATCTTCAAACTGGTATTTAAAAACGGTGCTGCAGGAGCATCAAACATTAAAGTTGGATTAGCATTCAAAGAAGACAACAATGCCTTTACCTACATTAGTACTGGTCAAGCAACCGGAAGCTGGGATGTTAAGGAGTTAAACCTTTCAGCTTATGCAGGTAAGACATTAAGCATGATATCACTGAAATTTGAATCTACATCAGCCGTTAATAATTTCACAAGTTACATTGGGCAGATGGGCGTGTTAAGCTCCGGAAGCTTATCGTGCAGTGCAGCAACTAACCTTAAAGTACAACGGGAATTAGGTGTTGATAAGGGTGATATTCGTTTAACATGGACAGCAGCAACAGGTGATATACAGCACTATAATATTTATCTGGAGCAAAATGGTACAAAATCGTTAGTTGGACAGACTCCTTCCTGTGCTTTTTACATGTCAGACCTGACAAGAACCAGTCCTTCAGAATCAGGCGTGAAAGTATATGTGACATCCGTAGCCAAAGATTTTGAAGAAAGTGCTCAGGCATCAATTGATGTAAACTGGAAAGAGATACCGGCTCCTGAAGTAAAAATTAAAACCACTTCAAGTTTCTCTAAGGCAAACCAGGAGATAACTTTAACAGCTGTGGCAACCAACTACCCGACATCTTATACCTGGACCATGCCGGCCAGTGCCGTGAAAGTTTCAGAATCAGCTGATAAAAGTGAAGTAGTTTACACTTTCCCAAATGAAGGCGTATATGATATAAAAGTAGAAGTGGCTAATGCAACAGCAACTACTGCATTTACTGCCGAAGGCTTGGTAACTATAAACAATACAGATGAATTATCAAATGTAGCTTTAAATAAGTCAATTGCGGATCATAACGGACACTTTGGTTCGGAGCAGCCTGAGAATTTAATTGATGGTGTAAGTGATCAGGGAGGAAGTGCCAAATGGTGTTTTGGAGGTGAAAAAGAGCATTATGTGATCATCGATTTGGAAGAACCTTACAAGATTTACCGCACAAAGCTATACGACTGTATGGTTAACGAAAACGGACCTAACCTGAATTATTACCGCGCCTATGTCAGCGTGGATAATACAGATGGCAGCTGGACTGAAATTTTCAATGAAGAGAGTCGTGTGGATGATGATATTAAAAATGATCATTTTGCCGGTGTTGTTGGGCGTTATGTCAAGTTAGTACCTTATGATGTTAATGATGCGATCACCATCCGACTTTGGGAATTTGAAGTTTATGGATTGGCAGGTCCGCTTTCAATCACAGAACCAGCTGGATTTTCTTTAGATAAGAATGAATCAAAGAATGTCACAGTTAATTTTGATCTTGGAGGAGAAAGCAAAGCAGCTGACTTTAAGGTTGAGGTATCGGTACCTAATGTGGATGAGCAAGAGGTTATTGCTATTTCAAATGTCCAGGTTAATGGTAATCAGGTAAGCTTCGATGTGCAAGCGAAGAACTATGGTTCAAGTAATTTTATGGTTAAGGTTACCAATAACGGATGGATTGTAACAGCTTCAGCTAAAGTCTCTATTGAAAACTCTGCCTGGTCTAATCTGGCATTAAACCGGACAGCAGATAAAGGTTCTGATAAAGGATATGGTGATGAAATAAACAATATTGCCAATGTGCTGGATGGAGATATGGATACACATTGGGCCGCAAAACTGGGATGTACAGAGTTTATGGTTGATCTTGAGCGTAAATGCAATGTTTACAAGTTCTATGCGAAATTTACAAGCGGTATTGGTTCTTATGGTGGCGGATACAACAAGGCACCGGGGAATGTAACAGTGCGCTATAGTGTTGATAATACGAACTGGAATGAGTTACAGGCCACTGTTGAAGGTGGTGAATTGACAATTGAGGCCAATGGGGTTGAAGCGCAATACATTGAGCTGGTAACTGATTTAGGTGGTTATGATCACATTGGTTTATACGAAGTGATCATTACCGGAGAAGAAAGCACAGCGACATCAATTAATGACGCAGATGCTCAGGCATTACAGGTTAGTATCACACCTAATCCAATTACTTCAGCTTCATCAGTTGAAATGTATATGCCATTTGCCAGTGATGTTCAGATAGATATATTTAATATAGCTGGCAGTCAGGTAGCTCAACTCTCCAAAGGAGTTGTACCTGCAGGTAAACAAAGAATAAACTTGGGGGCAAGCCTGGTAGATGGACTTAAACCAGGTATATACGTTATCGTAATTAACACACCAACGGGCAATAAAGCTCTAAAGGTTATGAAGCGATAATAAACTACTTTTAATATTTAAAGAGGGTGTCCGAAAATTAAATCAGGTAACTATCGCTCTTATCTTATTCACCTCATCCTAACCTTCTCCTCATAGGAGAAGGAATAGTGCAGCTTGGTATACATCAACCAGAATTAAATGCGCTGACCCATGGTATTTTCTCACATCCTCTTCTTTAAGGAGAGGACTGAGGTGAGGTGCTAAGCTATAAATGTCGCAAACTATTAGTTCCCTTTTATAATTTCTTGACTTTCGGACACCCTCTTTATTTCATTTGGCGCTCATATTATGCATAAATACGAAGAAGCAATAGAAGGTGATAGAACTGCTTACCAGGCTCATTATTCGGATCAGGATATTGGTACTATAAATCCCAAATCGATTGTAGAACAATTGGGTTATCAACCCAGAATCCTGGTTATCGATAGTTCATTAGATTCATTTCATCGGATTAACTCCATGCTGCAGTCTTTTTGCAAACCAATATTTGTATCAGCTATTGATGATGCCATTCATAAAGCATTAACAGGTTTACCCGATATTGTTATAATAGGCACCAGTCTTCCTGTTTCTTCAATTATAGCGTTAAGCCAGACCTTAAAGTCAAAAGTGCTTACCAGCCATATCCCCAACATGGTCATCAGCACGAAAGCACCTGTTTCGAATAAAGCTCAATTTTTAGCGGCTGGTGTTGATGCATTAATAGAACAGCCTTATACCAACCATTTTGTACGGCTTTATGTGTGTAATTTGTTAATGAATCGTTTGGTTCTTCGAAGGTACTATACTAATGAATGGGCTTTTGCCAACTCAGTGTCAACTTATTCGTCCGATTCTCATTTTGTTGAGCGTGTTAAAAGTGTTATCGAAAAAAATTATACAAACACCCGATACAATGTATCAGATCTTGTGGTCGATATGGGTATCAGCCGATCCAATTTGTATACGCGCTTAAAAAACCTGACAGGTCAATCTACAAGTGATTTTTTACGATCAATACGTTTAAAAAAAGGAGCAGAACTGTTAAGACAGGGGCATTTAAATGTATCTGAGATAGCCTATAGGGTGGGACTGAGAGATCCAAAATACTTCTCAAAGCAGTTTAAAAAAACGTTTGGAATTACACCTTCGGCATTTCAAAAAGGAGATAAAACAAATGCTGAAATTAGTTAATTTAGAATTCTTCTCGTCTTAAAAACTCCTCTACAACAATTGCATCAGCATCGGCCCAATTAAGCGACTTTAACTGATCTGGTAAGTACCAGCATACCTTCTCGTGCTCCACAGCGTTGAGCTTTCCGCCAGTAATCCGGCAGGTAAAAGGAATCAATTCAATTGTTTTGTCTGGATAGGCATGCGTAATAGCAGTAAGACGCTGGTCAATACTTATCTCTACAGCTAATTCTTCCCTGATTTCGCGTTTGATACAATCTTCCGGCGTTTCGCCTTCATCAATCTTACCTCCCGGGAATTCCCACTTCCAGCTTTGGCTCATTTGCCGGCTTCGAAGAGCCGCTAATATTTTATCTTCATCAATAATAATAGCACAGGTAACCTGTGTTACTTGTTTGGTTGTAGAATTCATTTTACCCCTAAGATCTATACCCCGTCCCTAACAGGATGGTTTAGTGTGATTTTGGATTAGTGGGCATAAAAGTAATAAAACTGATGAATTTCCCAAGTGTGTATAAGGTCTGTTAAAATGTTTTAGAGATATAACATGATGGAAGTATAAGAAGCTTATTGTAGCCAATATCGTTTTCATAACATGTTTGAGCAGAGGGGGAATTGCATATAACATTTGAATATATGCATGAAATATTTTTTGGCATTCATCATTATACTGAAGTTATAATTAAATGAATCGCAAAAAAAAGATAATTTTGAGATCAAAGCTGGTTTAGTAAACCGCGTCATATATCAGAATCATAAACTAAATACCATGGCATTATTGCTTTTCTACCTGTTTCTCGCTCTTTTTGTATCGTTCCTGTGTTCTATAATGGAAGCTGTTTTGTTATCAGCACCGCCATCTTTTTTAATGGTAAAAAAAGAAGAAGGCAAGGCCTGGGCCAGCTATTTTGTCGAAATAAAGAACAATATCGACAAGCCATTATCGGCCATATTGTCACTTAATACAGTTGCCCATACCATTGGAGCAGCTGGAGTGGGGGCGCAGGCTATCAAGGTATTTGGTGAAGCATCCTTTGGGATTGTCTCAGCCGTTTTAACCGTACTGATATTAGTGATCACAGAGATCATTCCTAAAACAATTGGTGCCAATTACTGGAGAGGTTTGGCGCGTTTTTCTGCCCTAACCATCAGAGTGATGGTCTTTATAACCTATCCGTTGGTGATGATGTCGGCTTTTATTACCCGCTTATTATCAAAAGATAAAGGAGAAAGAACAACCAGTCGTGAAGAGATTGCTGCTTTAGCTAATATCGGGGCTGATGAGGGGATTTTTAATGCTAAGGAGAATAAGATCATACAAAACTTGCTGAAGCTTAAAAATATCACTGTAAAGGAGATCATGACACCGCGCGTTGTTGTTGCTGTAGCTGATGAAACAATAGATTTACAGGAATTTCTGGACAATAAAGATTATCTCCGTTTCTCGAGAATACCAGTCTATAGTGATCATGATGAAAACATCAGTGGTTATGTATTTCGCCAGGAAGTATTTGAGAAGCTGGCTGAAGATCAGCATGAGTTAAAGCTTAAAGATATTAAGCGAAAGATTGTGATTGTGCCTTATACCATTGTCTTGTTTGAACTGTGGGAAAAGTTGATGGAACAAAAAGAACACATTGCCTTGGTAGTGGATGAATATGGCGGGCTGGATGGTATTGTAACCATGGAGGATATTATTGAAACCATCCTTGGACTCGAAATAGTTGACGAAACAGATACCATCACCGATATGCAGGAATATGCCCGTCAGCGCTGGAAGAACCGTCAGGCTAAATTTGATCAGATAAGAGGGATCAATAAGGGGAAATAACAGAAGTTGTATGCTTATTCTTGAAGACCCGCTTAGCGCTTAAATGCGCTTAGCGGATAGGAGTGAAAGCCTATTAGGGATTGATTAATGCAAAAAAGCGCCGACAGAACTTTTTCTGCCGACGCCTTCCAAATCTATGAAAAAAAATCGAACTCAGGCAATCAAATCGTCTTCACTGTTAGAGGCCGACTTGGGCGATGGTATACGATAGCGTGCCAGACGGGCCTCGTCATCGGCATAAATTATTTGCGCCATCTGACTAACAGGTACCAGGCAATTGTATAATTCATTTAGTTTCTCAATGCGATCCTGGGTAATCAGTCCACGTTCTTTTTTAAACATCTCCTGATCGGTATTGCTTTGTTTTAAGTTATCGAGCTGCTGTGGCAGATTATCAATTAAGGTCTCACTGCATCCGGCTTCAACCAGTTCAGTTTTATAGTTATTGGTAACTTTAATAAAATCGTCCATAAAAACAACCATGAGCGCATGCTTATTACGCACCTTACGTATATCATTAAAACCAAATTGATTGTGTATAGCTACATTGCCCGGAAACTTTTTCAGCACAAAAAACTTGATGGTACGAAATGAAGTATTGCATGCACCCATTGCATTATTAACGGCTTGAGTTTTTTCGGCCATTTCATCTATAATCACCATATCTGTTTTAATGGCTTGCACTTCGGCAAGGGCATCTTTTATCGTCTGCGGATAGGTATCAGGGAAGGTCGAATCAAAGTGTTTAAAATCAGCGATATCTTTAGGTAAGGTCTCACCTACAACAGCACTAAATTGTTGTAAGTTGGCATCCGATAAATTGTAACTTCTTTCTGTTTTACTCATGTTTGTGTTGTTCTTTAAGTTTGAAAAATTAAAATGTTGGTATTATAAATTCTCATGGGTTTCTGCTAATCCTAATAAAGGAGTTAATAATAAACTGACGATTCTTGTAACTTTTCCCGTCTTATCAATCTTGTTCCAACCATTATTAATGTATATCCATTTGGTCAAATGGCAATAATGGCTGGTTAATCCTTAATAAGCAGTGGTCGGTTATCAATACGCAGTGGTCAAGCCTTCATAATGAATGGCTGACTGTCAATAATCAATGGTCGAACCTTAATAATACCTGGTCAATTATTGATAATGTATGGACGATCATCAATAATCGGTGGTTGAACACCAATAACGAGTGGTTAATCACTGATAATGGTTATAAATTCATAATAAGCATTGCTTGCACCTTCATAATGAAATTGAATTGTTAAGAAGACGTGGTAAAGACTCCATAATGCCTGGTTAGGTATTCAGAAGCATGTAAGAAATAACAAGTGGAGAAAAGGATTTTGGGAATCAATCAGAATGTCAAAGAACGTGTGGCAGCAATCAATATTGCAACCCTACAATGCATCCCGATTCACATATATTTTTATTCCCTTTTAATAAGCTATCGAATGTGAATATAGCTTTTATATCTTAATTGGCAAAATGATATGTAAATAATAATTAAGAATTAACAGTAGGATTGTGTGTTTTTTAATTAGTTTAGGGGGATAATATGAATCTTGCAGTAACCGGTTAAATAGCACCAATAAACCATGAAAGCCAAACAAACTTATTTAAAAGGTAAATCTCTCTTTTTTGTATCGCTGATTGTTATTGCAATAACAATTCTGACAGTTTATTTTACAGGGATCAATTACAACAGAAGTATTACTTCTAACTTTTATATCGCAACAACCATAATCTCAGGGGCGCTCTTTCTTTTTATGACTTATGGCCTTTTTTATGGCATTGGTCTGATTGATAATTTCCCAAAGTTCAAAAGCTTTAAACGAGGTGACTATATCTCCAATGCGGATGTATTACCGGATTTACCGAATATAGATGTTGGTGAAGGCATTGGAGGGTTAATCTTGTCAATCCTATTGTGGATCGGTATAAGTATACTATTTGTGGTATTATTAATTGTACTCGAAGCAGCCTTATGGTTTTCTATATTTATAATAATTGCCATGTTGTATTGGTTATTTTTCAGAGCCTTAAGATTGGTATTTAGTAAATCATCAATTACAAAGAATAACCTTGGTCTTTCTGTAATTTACGCATTGAGTTATACAACAATATACACAGGATGGATTTTTGCGATTGTTTATCTTGTTGAGGCTTTAAAATAAAGGTTCTTGATTAAGAGTTATGAACAATATTATCATAGATAACCCCAATAGATTAAACTAATGACTAAAAAAGATTTCTTTATTCTAATGATTAAGCTGTTCGGATTGTATTCGATTATTACGGCAATGTTTTTTCAACTGCCTCAAAGTATATCATTTGCTTTTGGTGGATTTATAGACGGTATAGATTATTATTCATTGTTATATCTCGGCGTCATCTTATTATTAATAGTTGCCTTATTTGTATTCTTAATATTTAAGTCGCACCATATAGTACGTTTATTAAAGCTTGAACAAGGATTCGATACTGACAATATAGAGTTGGGTAACTTATCTGCCAGGGAAATAATTAAAATTGCGGTGTTGGTTATTGGCGGCTTTTTAATTATTAATAACCTGCCTGTTTTTGTACAGAACACCTTAAATGCATTCTATCACGAGCTACAATTTCAAACAACTGAGTTGATAGATAAATGGAACTGGTTTCTACCAGGTGCCAATGTTTTAATCGGTTATTTGCTAATCACGAATATGGCTTTTGTGGCACGGGTGATTGATGGAAAGAAAGTACGAGTTGATAAAGAAGAGGAAGAATGATTGAATTACAAATACCATATAATGAATCGGTCATTACGCTACAGCATCATTTAATAATGAGATTGGCATTTAAAGGATTTATCAAGGGTTTTAAAGGCATGAGCATAGGTGGATTAGTTATCTTAATTCTTGGGCTGATTGCAGGTTATGACGACGGGCAATATATTAATCCATTTGTATTATTGGGTTCCGCTTTTATTGGTTTCGTAGTTATTCTTGGATTTCCGGCATTAATGATTCGGAAACGATTAAAGAAAGGACTTAAAACTATTTTAAAAGAAGCTGGTAAAAACAAACGAACATCTCATTATACATTCACAGATGAGGGGATGCGTTATTCAAATGGAATTATTTCAAACGAAATAAAATGAGAAGGCATCAAATCTTATACAGTTGTTAAAGACAACATCTTTATCATGCTTTCAAAATCTATAGAGTATTCATATGTTATTGGAAAAGATGAAATTTTGGATGAAGATTTTCTAAGCTTACAAGCGCTTTTGAATAGCAAGACTGAATTTAAAAAGTTTAATTATTAATTCTGTGCACCATTATGTATTTTGAAAATCTACACGAAATCATGCCATATCTTGCGATGGCAGGCATCGTAATAATCCTGATTGTGCAGGTCTATTATCAATCTAAAAACGAAAAATTAGTTAATACATTATTATCTGAATATTACCGCAAGCAAGGAATTGAGGTGACACACATCGCTCAACTCACCATAACAGAGAAACTTAAATATGGTGTGTCCGTCAGTCCGTTTATAAAACTCTATCAGTTTGGTTTCACCATGTTTTCCAATACAGCTGATGCTTTTTATAAGAAGGTTGAAACCGAGACAAGTGACAAGAGTGAGCAAATTCGTTATATCGAGTTTTACATAACAAAAGGTGAAATAAGCAGTTGTGAAGAGTTTGATGTTTATCAATTTTAGATACATTGCATATGAGTTAAGAGTCATTAATCAACCCAAAATCCTTATATAATGCTACACCTTTTAAAATCACTCTCAGTTTTATCAATCCTGTTTCTGGCTGCTTGTTCAGGGATAAATCGAATGCCAAGTACATATGCAAGTGCAACATATGATGCTGATGTAATTGAGCACTCATTATTTGCTTCGCAAGACAAAACAATATCGGAGGAGGATATTCAACGCTTACTAAACGGTCAAATTAAAATTAAGGACTCGCTTCGAATTGCCATTTTTAACTATTCCATTTATTCGCAACGAAACATTTATCCTAAATACTATCGTACGGACGAAGAATACCTGAAAACCCAACAGGCATATATTCATACATTAACCAGCCAAATAGAAAACTGTAAGAAGATTAAGAAAACATTTCTGATGCCATCAATGATGGTCGATACGAAATCATCAATTACTAACCTGCGTGAAACGGCTGTTCGTTTACAAGCTGATCTGTTGTTGGTCTATAACGTTAAAAGTGATATCTATTATAAGTACAAAACCTTTAAGGCTGACGAGGCCAAAGCGTTTGCCACCATCGAATGTTTTTTGATGGATACTCGTACTGGTCTAATACCGTTTACGACCATCACCACAGAAGAAAGCTTTATGAAGAAAACCTCAGACGATTTTACAACCGATGAACTACGTCGAAATACAGAAAAAGAAGCTGTTATAAAAGCCTTGGAAACAATCGGAGTGAGTTTAAATGGATATTTGGAAGGAGCCTGATTGGAATTGGGAGAGTGATGTTACTATTTTTCAGGTTCAATTAATTATCCCAAATTCAGAGTACTCAAAAACCATGTAACTCATGAAACACATGTCTAATAATTCCGATACTCGGCGAGTAACCGAAATAATTACTGTACTAGCTACCGGCTTGGGTAAATTCATCTTTATGGATTACCTGAATTGGAGACTACCGTTTATTATCACAGCAATTGCTGGGTGGTTAGCCTATGTTTGGTGGCGCCAAAAAACTGATCAAACAATATTACAATATTGGGGCTTTAGGCTGGATAACTTTAAGCAGGCTATCAGGTTGGTATTGCCATTTGGTTTATTTGCTTTTATTGGGTTTGTGATTATTGGATTGGTCCAGGAAACCATCAACCTTACCTGGCATATATTACCAATTCTAATTATTTATCCGATTTGGGGAGTGATCCAGCAGTTTTTAGTAATAGCATTGGTGGCAGGTAATCTGAAGGATATCCAGCAACTATCATTAAGTAAACCAATAGTTATTTTACTTACTGCCATATTTTTCGGATTGATACACTACCCATATAACTGGCTGATAATTGGTACTTTTTTATTGGCACTTTTCTATGGCTATGTGTATTTAAGAGTTCGAAACTTATGGGTGTTGGGCTTATTTCACGGATGGTTAGGCGGCTTGTTTTTCTATACAGTGGTTAATCGTGATCCGTTTATCGAAGTTTTTGGTAAATATTTGTAATAGGATACATGATGTCAAAATGTTTCAGGAATGTGAGCAAATAACCTTTAACAAATAAAAGAGATGCAGCTAAAGACCAAACGATTACTATTAAGACCCATTCATATTACAGATGTAGATCGGTTCTATGCTTATCGATCAGATGTTTTAACAAATCAATACCAAGGCTGGATACCCAAAAACAAAAAAGAAGCGAATGATTTTATAGCCAAAACAGCTTCAATAATAAATCAATCAGGTACGTGGTTTCAGTTGGTATTGATGGAAAAGGAAAGTAACACCTTAATTGGCGATGTGGGTATTCACTTTATTGATTATCGCCAGGTGGAGTTGGGCTGCACGCTTGATAAGAAGCATCAAGGAAAAGGCTATGCCACCGAAGCCTTACGGAAGGTAATCGATTACTTATTTAATGACCTGAAAAAGCACCGAATCACTACCTCTATTGATCCGGCTAATGCTTCATCTATTCAGCTGGTGGAACGATTGGATTTTAGAAAGGAAGCCTATTTTGTTGAAAGTCTTTATTTGAATGGGCAATGGTGTGATGATGTTGTGTATGCCCTTTTAAAAAGAGAGTGGAAATAATCTAATATTTGCATTTATTGATGATTTTATTGACACAGGAAATGCAGCCTGTACAATAGCTTAAGAAAAGCTTTAAAACTTGGTATAGTGGAGAAATTAGATCGTGAGATAGCTTGAATAATAAAACAATTAGAAAGGGAAAGAGGTTAATATACACATGAGTCACCAGGAATTCATAATACGCTTGCTTTGTGCATTGATAGCAGGTTTGCTGATTGGTTTTGAGAGAGGCTGGCATCAAAAATCAGCTGGACTTCGGACCAATACATTGGTAGTTGTTGGGTCGGCACTTTATGTAATGTTATCCATTAAACTTACACAAACAGAAGGAGACGTTACCAGGATTATTGCACAAGTTGTAACCGGTATTGGTTTTTTAGGAGCCGGTATTATATTTAAAGAAGGCATAAATGTGCGGGGGTTGACCACAGCTGCAACCGTTTGGTGTAGCTCAGCTATTGGTTGCATGGCAGCAGCAGGCTATTTTCTGGAAACTATTGCCGGCACTGTTGTCATTTTAATCATTAATTATTTTTTGCTGCCTGTTGATAAACGATTATCGGAACGGGACAATGAAAATGAAGGTGTAAAGTAGTAGGTAAACTACAGTTGCCTGGCATTTTGAAAGCACCAGGCAACTTGTATGGTTTTCTGTTTTTGATTGTTTTAAAGCTTTATATAGAAACTGCGCGTATAATCATCTAACCATTTATAAAAAGCCTCAATTTCTTTTATACCTGGTTTAGCATTGTGCCATTTGATAAGATTAGCATTCGTCTTTGAGAAAATAGCTTTTTCAGCCTGTTCCAGTTGCTGGATAATGCCACTGCCTTCGCTATTGATAAGCTCTGATACATTTAAATATTTATATCCGGCCGAACGTTTAATGGGGTAACAACGATCTTTTAATTGCATTGCCAGGGCGTTTAATTCACAGTTTTGATCACTGTCCGCCACTAATACTTCCGGTAAATTTTTTCCGCCTTTAACCCAAACAGGCAAAGCAAGACTTGTATTGGGAAAACCAATCATTGTCCAGATGGTTGATAAATCAGGAGATTCACCATTGGCAACACCTTCAATTAATATGGTCGAGGACGAACCATGGCGGGTAATCATATCGCCTGAATTAACAAAGTGTTGCCCCTTTGGAACAGTACTGTATTCCTCCCGGTAATCAACTTCCATGACTGCATGCTTCAAACATCGTGAGAAATCCTGGATAATGGTCTGGCTATTCAGCTGTCCCATGGCATCTGCCTGGTAAAAAATATCCTGAGCTGTTTGAAAACGGATAAATCCATAGCCAATATCTTTCTTGCCTGTGAAGGAATAGTTGGTACGGATAATATAGCCGTTGGGAGCTTGTGTCGGATCATTGGCATCAAATTTTGTGTAACTACGGTTGTTGACTTCATAAAAAGCCACACCACCTTTAGCATCCAATACACCAAAATGAGCTGCCAGGCCTTTAGGAATAGGACGTTCTTCTATTAACTTCTCAAAATCACCCAGAGTGGTACATTTCATTAAGGCTTCCTTCATAAAAAAGCCTTCCTGATCTTTAAAAGAAGTTGTGTCTTCCAGATTGACATTAAAAGAAGCACTGTTCATTATAGCAAAGCCGGCCGAATTGGAACCTCCCCACACTTGCTCGCCTTTAGCATCGTTGGAGTTAATCATGCCAATGTAGTCATATCGCCCATCGGTGAAATAGCGCATTTTATTTTCAAAGGATTCGGTATCACGCAGTTTCCAGATAATCGGACGACCATTGGCGGTATATTTGCCAGAGATAACGGCAGTAGTACAAGCATCGCTGAAATGAATGCATAACAGCGCAGCAAGAAGTGTTGTTAATAGATTCTTCATGTTGAAATGTTGGATTTAGAAAAGCAAGAAAGCTCTTTGCAGGCTAAAAAACAAAGAGCTTTGTCAGTATTTCAGGGCACTTTAACCAATTGTGGTTGACAGTATGTGCTCATTGCCCGGCTGGATGATAATGGTGTCATCCAAACTATTGGCAGCTTCGACACACAGCATGTTTTTGTAGCCTTCCAGCAAGTCAGGCATTTGCATGGCCAATTCTTCCCCCGGATTCCAGACAACTGTGATACCACTGCCTTGTTTCTCAACAGTTATTTGCTTTTCACCATCATTAATAATGGCTTTACCAGCGGTGATGTAGCGACGATCAGTTCGTTGTCCAAACCTTAGTAACTCGTCTGCCTGAAGACCGGTCGATTGTGCTACATCATCCACATATTCTGTATCGGCTAACCCTTCCAGCGTAACAGTGTTGATATCCGAAATATTAAAGTAAGAGTGCAGAGCGGCACTCACATCAAAAGGTTTGTCATCTTTATTAATGGTTTTAAGCTTAACAGTCAAACGGTTTCCTAATTGAATGACTAATCTTGCTTCAAACTGATAAGGCCAAAGTTTAAGCGTATGTTCATTACTTGAAAGTCCAAGTTCGAGTTGAGTTTCTTCGTCATTCGCTGATGATGAAATCACTTCCCAGGTGGATATACGGGCAAACCCGTGAGATGGTAACGATGGATCAATTGGATGCGCATTAAACCATGGCCAACAGATTGGAATACCGCCACGAATGGCTTTCCCTTCTTTATAGACGGCTTGGGGGCTTACAAAAAGTATTTCTTCACCTGATTCAGAAATATAACTGAGCACATGTGCTCCGTAAAGCGACACTTTAGCAGTAGCTTGTTTGTGTTTTAACTCAGCAATAATAGTGTGTTGAAAATCTTGAAAGGCAAGTTTGTCTTCGATTCCAAATTGATTATTCAGTACTTCCGGATTCATTGTTTGTGTTTTGATTGATCACAAAAGTAGGCAAAAGTTGTGAAGCATACTTAAGGTATATAACTACCTGATAATACAAAAAGAAGGGCCTGGCATTAAGCGCTCAGACCCCGGCTGTATAATTATTTTACCAGATACTAATTTGCGATCAGCTTGCCTTTAATGCTGTCTTCAAATGCCGACAGGGCTGCTTTTGAACCTTCGCCCATGGCAATCACAATTTGTTTGTAAGGCACTACTGACACATCTCCTGCGGCATAAATACCCGGCACATTGGTGCGACAATGTGCATCAATCTCAATTTCTCCCATGCGGTTAGTCTCCACCATATCGGCAAAGACTTTACTATTAGCTTGTAATCCGATTTGAACGAATACACCATCAACATCTACTTTTTCAACCTGCTCAGTTGAACGATGTTTAAACTGCAATGCGTTTACCTTGCTGCCATCGCCGTCAACACTCAATGTTTGTGCATTAGTAATGACATTAACGTTGGAAAGTTCAGACAATTTATCTTTCAGAACCTGATCGCCTTTGAGCGTATCCATAAATTCCAATACAGTCACTTCTGAAGCAATGGCTGATAAATCGATGGCAGCTTCAAGGCCAGAGTTGCCGCCGCCTACAACCACTACTTTTTTGTCCTTATAGAACGGCCCGTCACAATGGGTGCAGAATGCCACACCGGAACCAATGTAATCGTTCTCGCCCGGAACACCCAATTTTCGCCAGCTCGCTCCTGTAGCAATAATAAGTGCGGGTGTAATTAAAGTTTCACCAAGTGATGTCGTCAGATGTTTTTGCCCGTTAATGATTTCCGTTTTTTCAACTAACCGATTCTCCAGGATATCAATCGGATAATCATTCAGGTGCTTCATCAGATTGGCCGATAATTCAGCGCCGGTTGTTTTGGGGACTGAAATCATATTCTCAATGGAAACAGTATCTGTGACCTGACCACCTACATTTTCAGCAACAATAGCTGTTGAAAAACCTTTTCGAGCGGAATAAACGGCTGCTGAAACACCAGCCGGACCACCACCAACTACTATCACATCGTATTCTTTTTTAGCTGATATTTCCGGTTTGAATGAGGTACCAACTTTTTCTTCGATTTTAGTCAATAACTCACCCAATGATGAGCGGCCAACGTGCAGTTGTTCGCCATTGGCATATACCGTTGGAACAGCTTGAATATTCAACGTTTCAACTTCTTCTTTATTGATACCGCCATCAATCAGTTCGTGGCTTATATTTGGGTTGAGAAATGCCATGATATTCAATGACTGAACAACATCGGGACAATTAGTGCAGGTCAGTGAAATATAACTTTTCAATTCAACCTTTGTGCTGATATTTTGAATGCGTTGTGTTAATAATTCATCCGGCAGGTTTTTACCAATACCATCCAGATTCAAAACAGCCAATAATAAAGTTGTGAATTCATGACCAGTAGGCACTGCCCTGAAAGTGACATTTGTGATTTCACCATTTTTAAGGATCGTAAATGCTAAACCTTTACCATTACTTACATCAGTGTCAATTTTATCGGAACAGGCTGCTACATCGTTAAGCAGGTTTATTAATTCGTTTTTATCAGGATGGTTATCTGCGACTGAGATCCGGAAGGTATAGTTGTTCTTCAGGCTGGAGAATACATCACTAACCTGATTTTTTAAAGCTTGTTCTAACATATTTGTCTGTTTTAAAGTTAAGTGTCAAAGGAAGTTGAAGGAGGAAGAATAAGCCAGAAGACCATTGCCTTCTGACTTATCACTACTGATTAATATTATATTTTACCAACCAGATCAATGTTTGGCTTCAAGGTCTCGTTACCTTCTTTCCATTTTGCAGGGCACACTTCCGATGGGTTTTTAGCAACAAATTGCAAAGCTTTCAACTTACGTAAAAGTTCATCGGCATTACGTCCTACATTACCAGCAACAACTTCGTAAGATACAATCTCACCTTCAGGGTTAACGATAAATGTACCGCGTTCGGCCAAACCAACCTCTTCAATCATGACTTCAAATCCACGTGACAGAACTCCAGTAGGATCGGCCAACATTGGATATTGAATCTTCTTGATGGTATCTGAAGTGTCGTGCCATGCTTTGTGTACAAAATGGGTATCGGTTGATACAGAGTAGATTTCTGCACCTGTGGCCTTGAACTCTTCATAAGAGTTGGCTAAATCTTCCAACTCAGTTGGGCAAACAAAAGTAAAATCGGCAGGATAAAAGAAGAATACTGACCATTTACCTAATACATCTTCTTTTTTTACAGTTTTGAAATCGTCGTTTACGTATGCTTGTACTTCAAAATCTACAATCTGTTTTCCAATCTGTGACATAGTTATAATTTTTAATTATTAATGATTTTCGTTGTTTGATTTTTACAGAAGCAAAACTACATCTTACAGTAATATCAATCAAATAGATAGTATTTACCATATGGATAGATGAGATTTATAACAGCATTATATCAGTATTTTACAGTAATTTTTATGAATGAATCAGTCTGTGAAAAAATGAAGGATAAAAACAGATGTTAAGATAGTCTGAATAAGTTTTTGTCATAGTCTGATTGTATAATCTTGTATTATAGTAACTTGAGTTAAGAGCCTTGATAAGCTGCCATTTAACTCTTTTATACAATTCATTTTTATTTATCTTTAATCCCTGTGAGCTTGAAATGTATGCAGTTCAGAAAGAAGAGTGCTTCATGTTAACGGAGCCAAAGAGAGATTTATACGATAACCGACATATTAAATATGCCCATATTAAGTTCGATTATATCACTGGTTAATACACGCCGCCTTTCCCAAATAGAGCACTTTAAGCAGAACCCAGAAGAAGTGCAAAAGGAAGAACTAAAGAAGTTGATAGACACTGCTAAACAGACTTCTTTTGGTAAGGAATTTGATTTTAAAAGCTTTAAAAACTACCAGGATTTTGCCAACCGGGTTCCGGTACGTGATTATGAAGGAGTTCGTCCCTATGTGGAACGATTGCGAAAAGGAGAAAGCAATCTGCTATGGCCGGGTGATATCAAATGGTTTGCAAAAAGCTCCGGCACCACATCTACCAAAAGTAAGTTTATACCTGTTACCAAAGAAACACTGGAAGATTGTCATTTCAGAGGTGGTAAGGATGTGTTGGCGTTATACCTTCAGAATAATCCGGATTCGGACATGTTCAGCGGCAAATGTCTGACTTTGGGTGGCAGTCATCAGATCAATAACTTCAGTAACGATAGTTATTACGGCGATTTATCTGCCATTCTGATTGAGAACCTGCCGTTCTGGACACATTTTGCACGAACTCCGGAACAGTCCATTGCGTTAATGGACGAATGGGAAGCCAAGCTGGAAAAGATTACCGAAACAACCATTAAAGATAATGTAACTTCTCTGGCTGGTGTGCCCAGCTGGTTCCTGGTGCTGATCAAACATATTCTTAAACAAACAGGAAAGTCAAATCTATTGGAGATATGGCCTAATCTGGAATTGTTTATGCATGGCGGCATTAACTTTACCCCTTATCGCAAGCAATACAAAGAGCTGATTCCAACAGATAAGATGAATTACCAGGAAACCTATAACGCGTCAGAAGGTTTTTTTGGTATTCAGGATGATTTATCAGATTCCGGAATGCTGCTGATGTTGGACTATGGTATCTTCTATGAGTTTATCCCGTTAAATGAGATAACGCATCCGCACCCTAATGCAAAAACTATTGAGGATGTTGAGCTGGGTGTTGATTATGCCATGGTGATTACAACCAACAGTGGCTTGTGGCGATATATGATAGGAGATACTGTCCGTTTTACTTCATTGCGTCCTCATAAAATCATTATTACCGGGCGAACCAAACATTACATCAATGCTTTTGGTGAGGAATTGATGATTGAAAATGCCGAACGAGCATTGGAAAAAGCCTGTGCTAAAACACATGCTGTGATTAAGGAATATACAGCAGCTCCTGTTTTTATGGGAGAGGAGACAAAAGGTGCCCACCAGTGGTTGATTGAGTTTGATGAGATGCCGGATTCGTTAGGAAGTTTCACTGAGTTATTGGATAAAACGCTTCAGGAAGTTAACAGCGATTACGAAGCCAAACGTTATAAAAACATCACTCTGGATGGTCCTGATGTTGTAGTTGCACGTCATCACTTGTTTATGGATTGGTTGAAAAGTAAAAATAAGCTGGGTGGACAAAATAAGATACCACGTCTGGCAAATAATCGTGAATATATCGAAGAACTATTGAAGTTGAATCATTAAATAGGTAAGTATGCATATCGCCGTAGCAGGAAATATTGGTTCCGGGAAAACATCGTTAACGGAGTTATTGGCTCACCATTTTGGATGGGAAGCGCATTTTGAAGATGTGGAAGATAATCCTTATCTGGCCGATTTCTATGAAGATATGCCACGTTGGTCATTTAACCTGCAGATTTATTTTTTGAAGAGCCGTTTCTCATCAGTACAGGAAATTCGAAAAGCCGGTAATACAGTTATTCAAGATCGTACTATATATGAAGATGCCTACATATTTGCGCCCAATTTGTTTGATATGGGCTTAATGAGCCGTCGTGATTTTGAGAATTATGAATCACTTTTTGAGGTGATGAGTGATATGGTAAAGGCACCTGATTTATTGATTTATCTGCGGGCATCCATACCTACTTTGGTTGAACAGATACAAACGCGAGGCCGTGACTATGAAAACAATATTCGCCTTGATTATCTGAAGCGCTTAAACGAGCGTTATGAGGCCTGGATTGAAAAATATTCAAAAGGTAAGCTGTTAATCATTGATGCCAACGAAATGGACTTTATCAAGAATAAAGCAGATCTAAGCATGATTATCGATAAAGTAAATGCCGAATTGCATGGGTTATTTTAGTCAGTAGAAAACAATCAGCAGATTAATAAAGAAGTGAGTAATGAGATTTGAGTAGTGAGAAAATTACAATGCGTAAAAATAAATTCGACAAACTAACAATACAGCCAGATAACAGCAGAATATTATAACCCAAACAACAATCCAATATTCAGGCTGATCTGATTCTGTTTCTCATGTGGATTCTCAGTGTAAACAGGATCAGCATCTGGATAATAGATCGCTTCCATTTGCGCAATCACATCCATTTGGACGTGAATATCCAAAAGAGTCTTTCGAGATAGCTCAAATAACATTCCCAGTTGAGGTGCTACTCCAGGTTTCCAGTGTTTAGCCGTATAAGTAATGGAACTGTTTGTGATACTATTCGCGGCAAAGTCAATTGAATTGATCAGATAATAGGCACCAAACGAAAGTCCGATATAAGGTCGAATTTCATCATGACTAAAATAGTAAGTGCCATTAAGTAATGTGCGGATGGTCTGGTAAGATGCACTTACATCACCATAGTTATCAACATTCCAGAACTCACTACCGTCCTGATATTGATAACCAAAATCGCATCCAAGCGATAAACGTTCGTTATAGAACCATTTACCTATAAATGCCGCTTGCCCGCCGTTCTTCGAAACATCTTTAAAACCCAACTCATCAGATGATCTGCCAATGTTTGTTGGAAAGGAATAGCCAAGTTTACCACCAATGAAGTAATCTTGAGCTGAGGTGATTATTGTGAATGTGAATAACAATATCAGAAGTGATAAATTTCGCATACCTTGTTTTTGCTTATCGCCATGAAAATAGAAAATGTTTATTAGTTTTGATGAGTCCCATTTGAATTTATAACCAAAACTTCGAGTTTCGACCTTCGAACTCGATGCTAAATCTATTTTTATGTCATTTCTAGGAAACATTATCTGGTTACTGTTTGGTGGTTTATTAACGGCCATTGAATATTTCATTGCCAGCCTTTTATTAATGCTAACCATTATTGGAATACCATTCGGATTACAAACCATGAAGCTAGGCGTATTGGCCTTATGGCCATTTGGCAGTCAAGTGATTGATAAACCTCAAGCTGGCGGATGCTTAAATACTTTGATGAATGTGATCTGGATTTTTGTTGGTGGTATCTGGATATCGTTATCTCACTTGGTATTTGGAATATTATTAGCAATAACCATTATCGGTATTCCTTTTGCCCGTCAGCACTTTAAACTGGCACACATTGCTTTGGTGCCGTTTGGGAAAGAGGTACGATAACAATATTGCGCAATAAAAAAGAGCAGCTCTATCGAACTGCTCTTTCTATTTTTTTGCAAGATGTAAATCAGTCTTGGTACTCACATCTTGATACTGTGTACTTATTAGTCAATCACTTTCAATTCTTTACCAATCTTAATAAAGGCCGCAATGGCTTTATCTAAGTGGTGCTTTTCATGAGCAGCTGATAACTGAATGCGAATGCGCGCCTCTCCTTTTGGTACTACCGGATAGTAGAAACCGATTACATAAATACCTTCATCGAGTAATTTGGCTGCAAACTCTTGCGATAGCTTGGCATCGTACAACATCAAGGCCGCAATGGCCGACTTACTTGGTTTTAAATCAAATCCTGCAGCTTCTAACTGAGCTCTGAAATATTCAGCATTATCCATCACCTTGTCGCGATATTCTGTCGACTCGGTTAACATCTCAAATATTTCTAATGAAGCACCAATAATGGCAGGAGCCAATGAATTTGAGAACAAATATGGGCGAGAACGCTGGCGCAACATGTCAATAATTTCTTTTTTACCGGTTGTAAATCCGCCCAAAGCACCACCTAAAGCCTTACCAAGTGTACCTGTGATAATATCGACACGACCCATCACATTGTTATACTCGTGTGTTCCGCGACCAGTTTTACCAATAAAACCTGCCGAGTGGCAATCATCAACCATCACTAATGCATCGTACTTATCGGCTAAATCACAAATCTGATCCAATTTAGCGATGTCGCCATCCATCGAGAAAACACCATCGGTTACAATAATTCTGAAACGCTGCTCTTGTGCTTTGATTAATTGCTCTTCCAAATCAGCCATATCGGCATGCTTATAGCGGTAGCGAGCTGCCTTACATAAACGAACACCGTCAATAATGGAGGCGTGGTTTAATGCATCAGAGATGATTGCATCTTCAGCTGTAAATAATGGTTCAAAAACACCACCATTTGCATCAAAACATGCTGCGTATAAAATCGTGTCTTCTGTGCCTACGAACTCTGCTATTTTTGCTTCAAGTTGCTTATGAATATCTTGTGTTCCGCAAATAAAGCGAACAGAAGATAAACCATAACCATGTGTGTCCATTGCTTTTTGAGCCGCTTTCACAACACGCGGGTGCGATGACAAACCTAAATAGTTATTGGCACAAAAGTTAAGAACCTGCTTACCACCCACTTCTATCTCAGCTCCCTGAGGTGAAGTAATGATTCGCTCACTCTTATAAAGGCCCGATTCCTTGATGGCTTCAATCTCCTTAACAAGAAAATCCTGAAATTTACCGTACATGACTCTAATTTTACAGTGTGATTAATCGAATTGAAGTTCAAAATTAAGGGCAAGTTCATTAAAGAACAATGATAAAAACCACATTTTAGCCTTTCGTTTTAATTTAATTCACCTTTTATAAGCTTATGAATCCCGCTCCAAATACTTTCGTTCATCTTTGGGCCGATTACTTCAATAACATGTCCTGATAAAATAGAACCGATCTTGCCACACTTTTCTAAAGGTAATTCCCGGATTAATCCAAACAAAAAGCCGGCAGCATATAAATCGCCTGCCCCGGTTGTATCCACACTATTGGCAGGGATAATGCCAACTTTAACAATTTCATTGTCGCGTTTGATCATTGAGCCTTCTTTGCCAAGCTTTAAGATGGCAACCTGTGTGCCTTCAGCTAACAAATGCAAAGCTTCTTCACCTTCTTTACCGGTGTATGCTTTAGCTTCTTCTTCATTGGCAAAAACAATATCAACATAGTTATGAATCAGTTTGGTGAGGAATTCAAGGTTATCTTCCACAACATTAAAGCTGGCAAGATCAATGCTGGTGATCAGACCGTTGGCTTTTGCCATTTTATAGGCTTTTTCAATTAAGGTTTTATTCTGAACCAGGTAACCTTCCACATGAAAATATTTGTAGTTTTTAAACAGTTCATCTACAATGTCATCTTGTGATAGCTCTACCGCAGCACCAAGGAAAGTGGCAAATGTACGTTCTGAATCCGGACTGATCAGCGCATTGGCATGACCACTTTGTGTTTCTGATTCCAACAGGTGAGGGGTAATGTTGTGTTCGGTCATATCAGTTTTGAAAACTTGTCCAAGTTCATCTTTACCAATTTTGCCAATAAATCCTGTTTTGACACCTAAGCTTGCAAGCCCATGGATTGTGTTTGCAGCTGATCCACCACTGGCTAAATCTTTTTTAATATGAGAAGTGGCTTCTTTAACTTTATTAGCTGCTGCTTCGTCAACTAATTGCATACTTCCCTTAGGTAAATTCAATTCCGCCAATAATTGATCATTTTCCAAGCGGGCTAAAATATCTACTAGGGCATTTCCTAATCCTAATACACTGCTCATACTTAATTGTTTAATATTTTTGGGTAAATATATTCTGAAAATTTTCGACAAAGATATTGCATATTTTGAAGATTCCTTATAGTTTTGCAACGCATTTGACGGAAATGCCTCCTGAAATAAGGAGTTCAAGACATCTTGAAACACTAAATTCCCTAGTAGCTCAGTTGGTTAGAGCGGCGGACTGTTAATCCGTAGGTCGTAGGTTCAAGTCCTACCTGGGGAGCT
>NZ_CEXQWX010000076.1:0-2035 GCF_982718395.1 Carboxylicivirga sp. | reverse complement strand
GTTCAAGTCCTACCTGGGGAGCTGAAAAGCCATCTCAATAAGAGGTGGCTTTTTTTTGTATTTTAGATTTATGGATTATTTCGTTTATATACTTTATTCAAAAACAGGAGATAAATACTATGTTGGTTATTCACCAACTCCAGAAAAACGTTTGCTTGAGCATAATTCCTATGAGAATAAGGTTAAGTTTACTGCCAAGTATCAACCTTGGGAATTAAAGTTTTACTTTTTTGTATCACAAGATGTTGGCGAAGCAATGAAAGTAGAGTGTTTTATAAAAAAGCAAAAGAGTCGACAATTTATAGAAAAGCTTATTAGCTGTAGTAAGGAAGATGATATGATTAAGAGTATTATAAAAAAGGTATTGACATAGAGCGGTCCCGAAGCTTCGGGATTAATCCGTAGGTCGTAGGTTCAAGTCCTACCTGGGGAGCTGAAAAGCCATCTCAATAAGAGGTGGCTTTTTTGTATTTTAATGTCTCGTCCTGAAATAAGTTGACACAGAATGACGGATCAGTTACAAACTTGGGTCTAAGTATACTTTTTTAAGCAAAACTATTATTTAATGAAAGGCAAGTCATAAGTAAGTTTACCTCCTGAATAATGACACTCCCCTTTTTGAACATTCCTTTTACTTCATAAAATTGGACTTGATTTTTGGAAAGTGTATTTTTAGTTCAAATTTTTTGGGAAGAATCTACTCATGCATATAATAAGGCTACAACATATTTTTCTGGGTATTATTTTCTTAGTGTATAGTTTGACCGTGGATGCACAACATAAGCATTTACAACTCAGGTACCATGAAGAGATACACATCATTAGTAACTATGTGCCTCAAAAAGATGAAGATGGAGAGAAGCAGTCAGTAGGTAGATTGCTTCGGCAAGGTATTGCAGGTTTTATTTTTCAATTGGAACTAAATACTGATAGTAATACCATTCAATCACTCACTCCTGATAATACAAGAGTCCACTTTTCAGAAATCGAGCATGAAATTATAGATTTCCTGAAGAAGGATAGTTCGCATGTATTAACTCTTTTTCTTGATTATGATTTTGATGTCAAACGTTTAATAACAGAATTTAAGAAGAGTGGCCTTTATGAATATCTCTACGATAAAAAACATGCGGGAGAGTGGCCTACTTTTCAAAGTATGGTGTCTGAAAACAAGCGTCTTGTTTGTTTTAGTTATAATAAACAACAAGCCTTAAATCCACACATTAAGTATTTATGGGATTATGCTGTTGATCCTATGAAAGTGTTGGAAGCAGAGAAGGAAGCGATTCCCAAAGGGAAGGGTCAAAAAAGTAATCAATTACTGTACCTGGACAGTAATCAGGTTGCAAATATTATTGACCCGGATAAATATATTAGAAGGTGGGCTGATTTGAATCAGAGTCCGCAGGTGTTGGCACATATAATTGATATCTGGAGAACCACAGGTAAAAAGCCTAATTTTTTCATTTGTAATCAATACAAAGAAATCTATGCATGGATGCGTGGACACGTAAACAGACACCTTAATTTAACAGGTATTGTTTCCTATAATCGTAAACCGTTGGATAATGTATTTTGGGAAGGAAATTCTTATGCAATGACCTACGGTCGTTATTGTTTTCCAGCTACTCTTAGCGAGGATTTGATTCTTAAGCCTCAGAAACAAGGCTTCCGATTTAAGCCGGAAGAGATACAGATAGAGAATATTGCGGAAGATCAGATCAATAATTTTATTGCGGTTCCATTGAAAACCAGAGAAAACTTGGTAGCCCATATTCCATTTGACAATAAAATTGAGGATAAGAGTATGTTGCGTCAGAAACTAACCAATGATTACGTCAAAATTACAATGGATTCACAGCGAGGTTTAGTTGGTGAATTTGATGGTAATGCGTACATAACAATGCCCAAGGCTGATGTTTTGGGTATTTCCAACAATGATTTTACAGTAAGTGCCTGGATTAATCTGGCAAGGATAAATGCTCCGGATAAGCGCGATTTTACAATCTTGGGAACTGCTAAGAACCATTATCGT
>NZ_CEXQWX010000075.1:0-28781 GCF_982718395.1 Carboxylicivirga sp. | reverse complement strand
TCTCAGTATTACCCTTTCATCATTTTATTTTTAATGGCATGATTAAAAAGCTGACCCAATGATTAATAAAATTACTATTCACTGGTTTCGAAGGGATTTAAGGCTTGAGGATAACACCGCGCTGAATGCTGCATTGAACAGCAAATACCCTGTTTTACCTCTCTTTATTTTCGACACCAATATTATTGAAGAATTACCTAAAAACGATGCAAGAGTATCTTTTATCTACAAACAGTTAAAACAAATTGATACCGGTTTATTTAAAAGGTTTGAGAGTGGTATTATAATAAAAAAGGGCGAACCCGTCGAAATCTGGAAAGAACTAGTAGCAGAATATGATATTGCAGAAGTACACTATAATCGTGACTACGAACCCTATGCAATAAAACGCGATAATGGCATCATAAACCTTCTGATAGATAATGGTATCGAAGTAACAAGTCACCAGGATCATGTTGTCTTTGAATATGATAAAATACTTAAAAAAGATGCTTCACCTTATACTATATATACACCATATAAAAATCAGTGGCTCAAGCATTACGAGAAAGTTCTGTTGTTGCCAAACAAAGGCATTCTTAATAACTTTTTAGAATATAGAAGTGCCTTTCCATCCATTAATTCATTGGGCTTTAACCTGTCAACAATCGAGGTACCCGACTGGAAATCTTTTAATATTGATGATTATGCGACAAAGAGAGACTTTCCGTATATGGAAGGTACAACTCATTTGAGTCCACATTTGCGCTTTGGCACCATTAGCATACGCGAAATATTAAAACTGCTTGATGATTCGCACCATGTGTTTTTGAGCGAGTTAATATGGCGGGAATTTTTCATTCAAATTCTTGTGAATTTCCCTGATGTTGCGAACAATAACTTCAAGCGCAAATATAATGCAGTTCAATGGCGCAACGACGAAGGAGAATTTCAACGTTGGTGCGAAGGAACAACAGGCTACCCAATGGTTGACGCCGGCATGCGACAGTTAAATGAAACAGGATATATGCACAATCGTGTACGTATGATATGTGCCAGTTTTCTATGCAAACATTTGCTTATTGACTGGCAATGGGGCGAAGCTTACTTTGCTCAAAAACTACTCGACTATGAATTGTCATCCAACAATGGTAATTGGCAATGGGCTGCCGGAACAGGTTGTGATGCAGCGCCATACTTTAGGGTATTTAATCCAGCAGAACAGCAGCGTAAATTCGATCCGCACTTTATATATATCCGTAAATGGGTAAAAGAATTTGACCAGGCATCTTACCCGTCACCTATAGTGGAACACAAAACTGCAAGGGAAAGAGCAATTGTAGCATACCGAAGTGCTTTAAACGGAAAAAAGGCCATCTAAGCAGATAGCCTTTAAGGGATTATAATAACCTCAGTTCAACAAAACTTGGGATCAGAACACATCTAAATAGTAAGGTTAGGTAATCTGATTCTAAAATTTAAGTCGATCTGAAGTTTAGCAACAATCAATGCTGGCACTGATGGTCATCTGAATGTTGAAGACATCCAATACCAGAATCTTCAATTTTGTTATTTAAATAATTTTCAGCTACTTGTATCACATCACCTGAACAACCTCTGAAAACCATGATACCATGCTGATTTAATACATTAAGTGCTCCATTTCCCATATTTCCTGCTAACATTATGGTTACGCCTTTCTGTTGTAAAATGGATGCAATATTACTTTTACAACCGCATCCCTGTGGTGATGGCAAAAGTTCAGTTTCAGTAATCTTATTTTCATTATTTACAGTAATAAGCATATAAGCTTCACAATGACCAAAGTGATCATCTACACGATTGTTTTTTGTTGGAATTGCCAGTTTCATAATTCGTTTCTCCTGTCTTTTTTAAATATAATTGATGATGATAACTCCCTTCTCTCATTAACGGACGTCCGCATTTACTGCAATTTTCGTTTCTGCAAGGTTGTTGTTTAACATGCGGATATCTTGAGTTACAATAAACGCAGATGCAGTAACCGTTATACTCTTGATCTTTCATTTTAATTTAATTCACGTAGATTATCTGATTTACAATAGCTGCAGCTATTTAATTCATTAATACTGATACTAAGCTTATGGCATTCTATGCACTTATACCAATGATTATCAGAATGAAAATCTCCACCTTCGATTATTATTGCTTTCCCCTCAACAAATGCTTTTGCAACATTTTTCCTTGCCCTATCATAAATCCTTGTGAAAGTTGGCCTTGATACATTCATCTTTCGGGCAGCATTCTCTTGATTCAAGCCTTCATAGTCTGTCAATCGCATGGCTTCATATTCCTCATACAAAAGAATAACAGGTTCCAGATCGCTCATTGGAATACCAAAGGGCTTAAAACCATCAACTTGTGGTGGAAAATCGATAAAGCGTTTACGTTTTGGTCGAGGCATAACATTCAAATTGATGAGACAAAATTATCAATTATAATGAACAAATGTTCATTACTTATCTTATTTTTGTCAAAAATTCTTGAATAATGAATGAACTATATAAAATCAGTGAGACTCGAATCTGTAAAGCCATATTTCCAGATAGTTTAAATGCTAATCAAACACTATTTGGAGGCAAAGCCATGCAATGGATGGATGAAGCTGCCTATATATCGGCCACACGAGCTACTAAACAACGTATGTTTACCTCTCAGACTTCAAACATTAAGTTTCTTAAAGCAGTTGAACCTAATTCAATAATCGAGATAATCGCACGGGTGGTTAAAGTTGGAGCTGTCAAAGTAAATGTCAGCGTTGAAATCCGAGCTGAAGAAATGTATACAAATGAAAAGTTTGTTGCAATGGAGGGAGAATTCACTCTTGTTGCATTAAACAAAAATGGTAAACCTGAACGAATTAGCTCAATTCAACAACTTGAGCTTGTGGAATAAGAATTATAATATGGGATTATAACTTAATTTCTATTTTAACCGTCGTAAAAGTCTCGTACAACCTTTTGCATCACCTTATTGGTGCGAATTGCCGTTGCGCCGGTACTAACACAACTACAAACGCCTTGTAAATGCTCTACAACCTGTTTAATTAAGTTGTATTGAATATTTTCCGGATTGAGATATGGATATTCAATCAAATCACCGTCTTTGTATAATTCAATCGGTGTATGCTTGAAACCGGAGAACAGGATTTTTCCTTTTGTACCAACAATTTCTATCACATCTTCCTCTGCATTCTCGTGACTGACAAATGACCAAATACCGTTGCCTACCACCCCATTTTCAAATTGCATTGATGCACTTACCGTATCTTCCACTTCATAATAACCACCTCGATTGGCAGCTACACCAAACACAGTTTTTATTGGACCAAACAAATAATCGAGAAAATCCAGCTGATGAGATGCCAGATCATAAAAGATACCACCACCAGAATGTTCTGGCTGTAATCTCCATATATTATCTTGCCCATTCATTTCATAAGCTCGCGCAGGACGAATCAGACGCATATTTACGTATAGTGTCTGTCCGATGGTATCAGACTCAATAAGCTCTTTAACCTTCAGAAATCCAGGCAGCGTCCGACGGTAGTAAGCGACAAATAATGGCATACCTGTCTGTTCACTTGCAGTAAGCATTTGTTTAGCCTGCTCAAATGTTGCAGCCATAGGCTTTTCAACATAAACGGCCTTTCCTGCTTCCATAGCTTTGATCGCATAGTCGGCATGCGATCCGGGTGGCGTCGCAATATAGATTGCATTAATATCAGGATGATGAATTAGTTCTTCTGCATTATCACTCCAGTGGGGAACCTGATGACGGTCAGCATATGATTTTGCTTTTTCACTATCCCTTCTCATAACCATATGCAAAGTGCTGCCTGCTACCTTATTAAAAGCCGGGCCGCTTTTTACTTCTGTGACATTGCCACATCCTATAATCCCCCATTTAATTCGCTTCAGCATAACTTTTTATTTTCAATTATGTGAAGATAAGCTTTTCTAAAAAATTTTACACTTTTAATATTGGGATCATACTTTCAAAGTCTATCGATCTAAGAGTATGATCCCTAATTCTCTATTTCAGATAATAATCTGAATCAATTAAGTTATTACTATTGTTGGCGTACAAGGCGTAGTTAAACCCTTTGTGTAAGCTGTAAGCTCCCACTTCACCTTGTTTATTAATCGCCAGATAACCGATCTGAAATTCCTGATACCCCGGAATCTTTTTTACAATCCGAAGAATAGCCTCTTCAACAGCTTTTTGTGGGCTCATGCCTTGATTCATCAGCTCAACCACAAGGAATGAACCTAAGGTTTTCATTACCAACTCGCCCATTCCGGTTGCTACAGCACCTCCTACTTCATTATCACAATACATGCCAGCACCTATAATCGGACTATCACCGACACGACCGTGCATTTTGTATGCCAATCCACTTGTTGTACAAGCTCCAGATATATTTCCAGTCTGATCAAGTGCTAACATACCAATGGTGTCGTGATTTTCGATATTAATGACCGGTTTATAATCCGATGTCTTTCGCCATTCCTGCCATTGCTTTTTTGCCTTTTCTGTTAGAATATTTTCCTCAATAAATCCTTCTTCTTTGGCAAATTGAAGCGCTCCATCGCCAGCCAGCATCACATGAGGTGTTTTTTCCATTACCTTTCTGGCTACTGAAATGGGGTGCTTAATATTCTCAAGAGCACACACCGATCCGGCATTACCAGTCTCATCCATAATACAGGCATCCAAAGTAACAATACCATCCCGATCAGGTCGACCACCATAACCAACACTCATATCATTAGAATCTGCCTCGACTACCATCACACCCTTTTCTACAGCCTCAATGGCACGACCACCTTCTTTTAGTATTTTCCAGGCCGCCTCATTGGCCTGCATACCATTTTTCCATGTTGAAATAGCCAGAGGCTTTGTTACACGACCGTTTTTTCTACGCCCGGCTTTGATATCATTCATTTGCGATCCGGCTGCTATCAATCCCAAGGATGCTAATCCACTTTTTTTTATAAAATTTCTTCTCGAACTCATATTTAGCTTTTGTTTAATCTAGATTAGTACAATTGCATTAGTAAAATGCCTATTTTTGAAGCATCACAACCAAATGTAACGAAATTAGCTATAGAATGACCGCTATAATTAATGATGGACACCAAGATGAACATTTTTACGACATAATCGGTGATGTTCATGGATACCACATAGAGTTACAAAAACTTTTAATAAAGCTTGAGTACTCACTTGTAAACGGTGTATGGACACATGCCTACAGAATAGCCGTTTTTGTTGGTGACTTTATTAACCGTGGCCCGAATAGTCGTGGTGTTATTCATACAGTGAGAGATATGGTAAATGCAGGCACAGCGCTGGCCATTCTTGGCAATCATGAGATGAATGCTATTTTTTATTTCACCAAAGACAATGAAGGAGAACCTTTGCGTATTCCGGGGAATAATAATAGTAAGCTACTATATAAATTTGCCCGGGAATACAATGGTAACACCGAAGCGCTCAAAAGAGATATTAAATGGTTAAGAACATTGCCACTTTTCTTAAAACTGAATGGTATTCGGATCGTGCATGCTTATTGGAATGATCAACATTTTGAAAAACTTCAAGGTCTGCATAAAGATGGCAGACTAAAAAGAAGTACTCTTAAACGATTATTATTGCCTGGAACAAATCTCAACAAAGCATTTTTTGAAACGATTAAAGGCATTGAATTTAATATGCCAGGGGATTTACTGATCAAAGATGCAGAAAACGTGAGACGTGATAACTTCAGGGTGAAATGGTGGACTAAGCCTAAGGGAAAGACCTTTAAAAAGTTGAGTTACGGTAATAAATTTGAACTGCCTGATTATACTATTCCTTCTGAAATCATTTCAGATTATGAAATCTATCCTAAGTCTGCCCCAATAGTTTTTATTGGTCACTATTGCATGGGCCGTGGTCCTATGATCCCTGCTGTCAATGTATGTTGCGTAGATGCATGTGTCACAAACGCCGGACGACTGGCGGCATACCGTTACAATGGAGAGGATGAGTTGGATGAAAGCAATTTTGTGTTTGTAAGGCGATAATCCCTAAAAAAGTTTGTGATGTCTATACATTGCAATCCTGAAGTCATAAATTGATATACAAACTTGTTAGCCTCTCCTGCGCAGCAGGTTTCCTCATTGGAGTAATCGTCGACACCTCCTGTAAATAAGTTATACCAATTGGGACACCTGTCAGGCCAATTGGGGCAGTCGGCAAGTGAATTGGGACATACTTTTTGCACATTGGGAGGGGTGGTGACCCCATTGGGAGAGGTGGCTGGTAGATTGGGGCAACCGGCGATACAATTGGGAAGTGTAACTCCCTAAAATCGCTTGACAGCTTTGTTAATCGTGTTTTACAGATCGCATCTTTATTTCTATGACGCAGATAAAGATGCGATCTTTTTATTACTCTCCACCAGCTTATCCGTTCTTCTTTGTAAAAAAAGCCACAACGGCAGAGGTTATCGCTCCCATCATAATGGCACCAATCATACTTTGTTTAATGTAGCTATTCAGATTGAAGAATGCTTCGGCTTGTTCCTGTGTTTGTTTCCCTTGTTCAACAGATAAGGCAATTATATTTGGAAAATATTCGGGTGATAAATACTCATGTGTCAAGTATTGTCCTATGGGACTTAGCAGCGACACAATAACAGCAATGATCAGTCCACTTGTAAAACCTTGCGTCCATGTCATGGTACCTCCCAGCCATTTTCGCTTGTCCAATAAGGCTAACACATAAATAATAATGGCCGGTACAGCAAAAAAGTTAGTAAGAATGTGGTGCTTATCAATGCGCTCATCATGCAGCCCGATTGATTTTTCGAAAACCGTCCAAAGCAGTATAACGGCAAAAAAGATGACTCCCCACTTGAGTTCAATAACAATTTTCTTCATAGCAAATGATTTATAGTTCATTGAGTTGCATATGAAACAGGTTTAATACATCAGTTGTTCAAACATGTTAAGCGTGCTGTTTTATTTCTGCGGTTACGGAATAAATACCTAAAAATCCCCTTAACCATAAGGTTAAGAGGATTCAGAAGTTCCGGGTTTAGTATTACATCATGTAATCTATAGCATTGTACATGACATGGCTTAATGTTTAACTATTTTATAGGTCGCATAACATGCTCAATCTTGTTTTCTAAATCACATTTCACATTTTTGAATGCTGCAAAGTTGAAAAGTATCTAAAGTTTAATGAAGCAATTGGGGTTAACAGAAAGTAACGAGTATTGAAGAGAAGGTTAACAAAAAGTAACAATTGGCAATTGATATAAGCTGATAAATGGTAGTAAAAGCCAGGGTGGAATTTTTATTATCAATCGTTTTCCACAATTACTTTTGAAGATTGTACCCACTCCCGGGCATCTTCTATGCGATAAAAATAAGCTGAGTTTCCGCTATCCTGATCCAGGCTTAATGTATCAGGTTTGAACAAATCATGAATAAGGTAGATAATTTTAAAAGAACGGTTCCTGTGGTATATTTTACGAAGAAACGAAAGTAGATTCCCGAACATTCGTTTATTTACCTTCAACCCGGCAACTTCTCTCAAGTCAATAATAATGTACTGTAATTCATCCCACTCAAGCTCACCGGATATTTCACTATTTGCTTCAATAAGGTCGAGCATTGTAACTATACCGAAACAATGCAGCACAACGCCATGTTTTTCCCAAGTTGATTCAAATGCCATAAAAACAAAATATGCAATAAAAAACATTAATAACACCTGATATTTGAGCTTTCCCTAAAACATAAGGCGTTGATTTTTATTGCAAAATTGCTCGATCTATATTAAAAACTTAAGGAAATCAGGTTAACAATTGGTAACAATACAAATAAATGAGGTTAACAATAGGTTACATTTCTTAAATCCCGGATAGAAAAGTAGTCAAATCCATACTTTTTTCAAGCCCTAGTTTCTTGCGTAACCTTGAACGTCCTACCTTAATGCTCTCTACCGTTTGAAAAGTTGCAGCAGCTATATCTTTAGAGTTCATACCCAACCTTAAGAAGGTGGCCAGACGCAAATCTGTGTTGGTTAATTTAGTGTACTTTCGGGACAGGTTTTGCAGAAACCCGGAATGAACACGCTGGAAATAAATTTCAAAGCGTTGCCATGAATCCTCTTTAACTTTTGAATCAATGGAGTTTATTATTTCCCCTATTAAATCTAATGTACTTTGATTATCGTTAATATTGCCTGAGATTTGTTGAATATCTTCAATTAATTTAATCAGAAATTCATTGTTTTGCACAAGGTACATGGAGTTTTCAGCTAGTTCCCTGTTTTTTTGCTCAAGTAATTGAGATTGATAATCTGAAATTTTAAGGATCGATTGCGTTCGGGCAATCAGTTCAACAGCATCGATGGGTTTACGGATATAATCGCATGCACCGGCTTCCAATGCTATCTGAAGATGCTCAGGTGTTGTCATGACTCCGGAACACATGATCACAGGTATATCACAACTGTTACTTTGTGATTTTAAACTTTTAATAAGCTCAATACCTGACATCTCAGGCATCTCCCAATCAGTAATAATCAGGTCAGGGCACTCATCCCTGACAATATCAAGGGCTATTTTTGGACGAGTTGTTCTTAGAATCTCATATGGTGTATCGTATTTTTCAAAAATATCGACAATGGTCTCCAGATAATTAATTTGATCGTCGACGATGAGTATTTTTTTCATGTATACTAATTATTCATTTGTATGTCAGTAAGTTTATTAAAGGTTGCTACATCTTCGGTTCGAATTGCCATTTCAACGTGCTCCTTCCACAGCTTGATATTTTCACTGGAATCATAGTCCAGGTCTGTGAGAATTTTATTTAACTGGCTAATCTGATAAATCTTTGTATTCTGAAGCTGTTCAATGTTTTTACTGATGTGCTTAATTTCTGTGCTGGTTAGTATTGGTAAATTTTCGCTCACTATCATTTCTGTGGATTGGCGCTTAAGGTCTGTACCGGATTGTAATAAATTTAGTGTAAACCAAAAACATGCACCTTTACCGGGTTCACTTTTCACACCAATTGTACCTCCATGGGCTTCAACGGCCAATTTGCAAAAGGCCAGGCCCAATCCTGTTGACTGAATTTTCCCTGAATCCTTTGCCTGCTGTTGGGCAAAACGTTGAAATATTTTCGCCTGCCCCGATTTATCAATACCTGGACCTTTATCACATATTTCAACACGAACTTTGGATTGATGTTCTGTTTCGACAGCTTTTATTGTAATGACATCGTTATTGGACGAATATTTTATAGCATTTGTAAGCAGGTTAACCAAAATACGATTCAATATCTCCTTCTCTGATCTTACTTTATAGTTATATCCTATTTCAACTTTCAATTGTATATTTTTTTCTTCACACAAAAACCTCACATCTTCAATGCTTTCTTTTATTAAAACGTTCAGATCTTCGTGACGCAAATCTATTAACATGGTACTGTTCTCATATTTTTGCAGATCCAGAATGTTCAACACCATGTTTAACATTTGTTTTCCCGAATTCCTGATCTTTTTTGCAAAGTTGGTCGTATCAGGAGCTGCATGAATAATTGTATTTAATGGGTTTTTTAAATCATGCACAATCATTCCGGTCATGGCTTCTTTAAACTGATCCAGTTCAACCAGTTTTTTATTCGAGATAGTTAATTCATCGTTTTGAGCAAGTATCAATTCTTTTTGTGAGTTTATTTCATGATTAAGTTCTGCCAACTCCTTGTTTTTCTTGCGGTTCTTCCTAAACCCAATAAATATAAGTGCAGATACAATAGATAAAAACAGGAAACCAATCAGGAAGGTATTTCTCAGTGCAACCTGTTTATCTTTTTCTTGTTCAGCCAGCAAATTTCTTTTCTCCTGCTCCAGTTCTATTTTATGAATCTCACTCTGGTGTTCATAATTCAGGGTCTCTTTCAGGATTTTCTTTGTATTTTCTTCATTTATAATACTATCTGCATATTGCTGATATTGCTTAAAATAAAACAGTGACTTTTTGTAATTGCCAAACTTTTCATTCAAATCAGCCAAACCTTTGGAAGCATCCCGTATATCATAATAACTTTCAGCTTTATTTGCCCGTTGTAATCCTTCGGTAAAATATTTCTCTGCATCCTTAAGTTTTCCAATTTCAAAGTAGAAATTACCAATCTTGTTTAATTTACCGCTATAGTTTAAGTTTCTTTTACTTAGTTTTATTAATATCAAGGATTCAGTAAAGTACTTTTCAGCTTTTTCTATATCTCCTTTTAAATGATATGCCTTAGCAATTACATCGTAGACAGAAGTTTTGTAACTAATATCTATTCCTTCATTGTACAAATGCAATGCTTTATTGCATAACTTTAGTGCGTTATCCAAACTATCCAGTTCAATATATATGGATGCGAGAGTATTTAGTGTACTGATTTTATCCAGGGGACTATTCAGTTCTGATACTATTTGCCAGCTTTTCTGTGCGTAGGTCAACGATTCATGAAACTGATCCTGGATGAAGAACATTTGACTAATGCTTATATATGCAACAGATTCCGTTCGTTTATTATTTGATTTTTTTGAAAAGCGAACACTTTCGATATAATGCTCAATACTCTGGGAATAATCCTCAAGTATCTTATAAAGTCCTCCAAGGTTTCTGTATGCCAGGGCACAATTAGCATTGTCCTTAACGGAGGAGTACAACTCAATAGCTTTTTTATACTTTTCAATAGCCAGACTATAGTCGTTGTCTTGCCTGTGAATAATCGCCATATTTACATAGGTCGCAGCTTCTCCGGCAGGTTTACCACTTTCTATGAACATTTCCCTTGCTTTATTGAAAAAGAATATGGCACTATCTCTTTTACCCTTATATCGACATAAGGTTCCTAAATCGTTGTAACATCTGGCAGCATTGTAACTGTCATTTAATTGAAGGAAAATGCCTAGCGACTGATTCATTTTTATTTGTGCTGAATCAAGGTGTCTTGTCATTCGGTAATAGGCTCCCTGTAAAAATAGTGAATTAGCTATTCCAAATTTATAATCGATTTTTTCTGAAAGATATAGTCCTGAATCAGCAGTGGCTTTAAACAAATCGAAATTCGTATTGTAATACAACTTTGCCAAATTGTAATAGACTAATACCTTGAGCGTGTCATGTGTTTCATCTGATTCAATTACATGCTTAAGACTATCTATTGTAGCCTTCCGCTTATTACCATAGACCAAAAAACTTTGCAGATTCAGACAAATAATAATAGCTAAAAGAAATCTAAATTTCATTATCTGTTTATTATACAATCATAGGATTTTCGATTGTGCAATTATAAACTTTATTTGTGTCAGGACATGCATTCATTATGTAATCATATAGGCTTTTTATCAAATTTTCCATCATTGGTTTTGTGTATGGGTAAACGATACATGGTACGTTAGTTTGATATAATTGTTGCGTCAAGTAGCTGTCTCGTCTGATTATCATTAATGAGACAATTGTAACTAGGTTAATAAATTTCCTGCAGATGTTTATTTATGAGAGATTTGACTAATGACCACTAATGCCAAGATGATACTATATTTTTAAAAATGGTTATGTATTGTTCAGAGAATCTGAAAAGAATATCGATTCCTGCAAGAGTTTAAGTTGAAAGTTGCTGGATGCTTACATCTTAGGGTTTTACGGGTAGTATCTTTGGTATGAATCAATAACAAATAGCGGCGTTAAGCAAGTGCCAAACGCCGCTGTAATGTATTTATTTTTGTAGCCCTGTTATTAATTTTAAACTACAATAATTCCAATATTATATGCATTAAGATAACTTTTCAATAATAGAATTTAATGTAACGCTTGGACGCATGGCTTTTGAAGCTTGCTCAAACTCTGGAGCATAATATCCACCGACATCAATCGCTTGCCCCTGAGCTGAGTTTAATTCATCCACAATTTTAGTTTCATTCTTTGCCATTTCCTCAGCTATTGTTGCAAATGTGTTTTTCAGTTCAACATCTTTATCCTGTGCAGCCAATGCTTGTGCCCAATACATTGCCAGGTAAAAATGACTGCCACGATTATCCAGTTCATTCACTTTGCGTGAGGGGGACTTGCGATTATCCAATAATAAACCTGTGGCTTCGTCTAGTGTCTCACCTAGAATTTTAGCTTTCGGATTATTGGTATTATTGCTTAAATGCTCTAATGAAACGGCTAAGGCCAAAAATTCACCTAAAGAATCCCAACGTAAGTGACCTTCTGACTCGAACTGTTGCACATGTTTAGGTGCTGAACCGCCGGCTCCTGTTTCAAACAGACCACCTCCATTCATTAATGGCACAATGGATAACATTTTGGCACTTGTACCCACTTCCAATATCGGGAATAAATCAGTCAGGTAATCTCTCAGCACATTACCAGTAACCGAAATGGTATCTTCACCCTTAATGATTCTTTTCAATGAAAAACGGGTAGCTTCAACAGGTGATAAAATATGTATTTCAATATCACTGGTATCGTGATTAGGCAGGTATTGGTTGACCTTCCTGATTAGTTGATTGTCATGTGCACGATCCTCATTTAACCAGAAAACAGCTGGCACTCCTGTCGCTTTAGCGCGATTAACAGCCAACTTTACCCAATCCTGAATAGGTGCATCTTTTACCTGACACATGCGCCAGATATCACCTTCTTCTACCTTGTGCTCAAGCAATGTATTATCATCCTGATCGATCACTTTTACCACACCATTGGCTGGTATCTGGAATGTTTTGTCGTGAGAACCATATTCCTCAGCCTTTTGCGCCATTAAACCTACATTGGACACACTTCCCATGGTTGTTGGATCAAAAGCCCCATGTTTTTTACAGAAGTTCATGGTCTCCTGGTACACACCCGCATAAGAGCGATCAGGAATTGTATAAATAGTATCTTTCAATTGTCCGTCAGGTCCCCACATTTGCCCTGATGTACGAATTGCTGCAGGCATGGATGCATCAATAATCACATCACTTGGAACATGCAAATTGGTAATACCCTTATCAGAGTTAACCATTGCTAAAGGTGGGCGTTTGGCATAACATGCCTTGATTGCCGCTTCTATTTCTGCTTTCTGATCTGCTGGCAGTTTATCTAATTTAGCGTGCACATCACCTAATCCGTTGTTAGCCGAAATTCCTAAATCCTGAAATACATCTGCATATTTATTAAACACTTCATCGAAGAATACTTCAACCACCTGACCAAAGATAATTGGGTCTGATACCTTCATCATGGTTGCTTTCAGATGAACGGAAAACAGCGTATCATCATTTTTAGCTCTTTCAATGGCTTGTTCCAGGAAACTTCTTAATGCCTTTTTACTCATAACAGCAGCATCAATGATTTCGCCGCTTTGCAAGGCTACTTTATCTTTTAAAACTGATACTTCACCTTTATCATTTGTTAATTCAATACGTACATGACCTTCTTTCTCTATGGTAGTTGACTGCTCGCTACCAAAGAAATCGCCATCAGACATACTAACTACATTTGATTTTGAACCAGCATTCCAGGCTCCCATCGAATGTGGATTCTTTTTGGCATAATTCTTCACTGCGCGCGGTGCACGACGGTCTGAATTACCTTCACGCAACACCGGATTAACTGCACTACCTTTTACTTTATCATAGCGGGCTTTGATTGCTTCCTCTTCTTTGTTTTGTGGTTCTTCAGGATAATCCGGTAAAGCATAGCCTTTGTCCTGCAACTCTTTTATGGCTGCCTGCATCTGAGGTATAGAGGCGCTAATATTAGGTAATTTTATAATATTTGCTTCGGGTGTTTTGGCCATTTCTCCCAATTCGGCTAAAGCATCTGATATCTGTTGTTCTGCTTTCAGATAATCAGGAAAGTTAGCGATAATTCTCCCAGCCAGGGAAATATCACGTGTTTCAACTTTAACGTCTGCCTGCTTTGTATAAGCTTCAATTATCGGCAAAAATGAATAAGTAGCCAATGCCGGTGCTTCGTCCGTTTGGGTGTAAATGATCGTCGGGGTTTGTGTTCTCATTTTAATCAATTATTAAATGAATACGTGCCTATAGTAACGTTTGATTACCGCTTGTGTTTAAATAACAATGCACAATCGACATTACTTTAATTATTAAAGGTTATTTGTTACTACAAATCTACTGTATATAACCACTTAGCCTCTGATTAATCTCATGGATTAAATCGACTTTTATCAGCTTTACATTTAATCACAGATAATTGAGTAACAATACCTCACCTATTCCAGGTCAAGATTAAATTGCTTCTTAAACAAGGCCAGAGCCGGATTCTTTTCCGACATAACTTTATATTTATCAGCCACTGTAAAGGCTTTAGGAGCATTTTTATCCTCTTCCTGTGAAATTTCAAAATTTAGTTCAATACCGGCATTTCTTAAGCTTCTTTTCAGAAAAGATAAAATTCTAGAACGCTCCTTGTTTAATTCATGCTGTTGGGTCTGATTTCTTACTTTAACAAGTAATGATTTTCCCTGAACTATTTGTGGAGGATGGTTTTTGTAGATGGTATGCAGACGTGGCGAATTTTCGTACTGTCGTGTATACCTTCTCCATACTTCATCCAGTTTTTCCTGATCGAAAGCATCATTCCAGGATAAGTCAATGGGCTCTTCCACTTGCTTATCTTCCTGTTTTGGTTTGGGTGCTCCTTGCTGCTGAACTTTTTGGGCCAGATTCTTTAACGAAACTGACTTAATTGTGCCCACTCCACCATTTCCTCTCGGCACAGGTGGTATTTTTGGAGCAACTTCTTTATTTCCGGTTGTTTGCTGGGGAGTTTTTGTTGTTGGGGTTTTCGCCTGAACTTTACCTACTGTAATGATTGGTATCTCATCAACCGATTCTACTTTTTTTTTTCGGTAACGATCCGGGCTAATCGAATTAATGCAAATTCGATGTGCAGTCGTTTATTTTTAGCTGCACGATATTGTTGTTCACTATCGTTGATGATTTTTAGTGCCTCGTAAAGAAAATCAACCGAGCAATTGCCTGCTTGTTGAACATACTTCTCTTTGGTTGCCTGTCCAACTTCTAACAATCCAGCGGTTGAAGCATCACGACACATCAACAAATCACGCATATGACTGTTTAAACCAGCCATAAAATGTTGTGCATCGAATCCCTTAAGCAGAATCTCGTTAAAAGTTAACAGTCCTTGCTTATAATCTTCTTTGAGGAATGCATCCGTCAGCTTAAAGTAGTAATCGTAATCCAGCACATTCAGGTTTTCAATTACCTGCTGATAAGATATCTCTTTACCAGAAAACGCCACAATCTGATCAAAGATGGATAAGGCATCACGCATGGCACCATCTGCTTTCTGTGCTACAACAGACAATCCTTCCTCATCGACATTGACACCTTCGCTTTCGGCCACATATTTTAGATGTCCAACAGCATCAGCTATGGTAATGCGGTTAAAATCAAAAATCTGACAGCGTGAAAGAATTGTTGGTAAAATCTTGTGTTTCTCAGTCGTTGCCAAAATAAATATGGCATGACGAGGTGGCTCTTCCAAAGTCTTCAAAAAAGCATTAAATGCTGCCTGAGACAACATATGAACCTCATCGATGATATAAACGGAATAGCTTCCCAGTTGAGGAGGAACGCGTACCTTATCAATCAGGCTGCGAATATCGTCCACTGAGTTGTTACTTGCTGCATCCAGCTCGTGAATATTGTAGGAACGATTATCGTTGAATGACTGACATGACTCGCACTCATTGCAAGCTTCAAAATCATCTGATATATTGGAACAATTGATTGTTTTAGCAAAGATACGTGCACAGGTAGTTTTACCCACACCTCGCGAGCCACAGAACAAATACGCATGCGCTAACTGACTGCTTTTTATGGCATTCTTTAGCGTAACAGTAATGTTGCCCTGCCCTACTACCGAGCGAAAAGTCGTCGGTCTGTATTTCCTTGCCGAAACAATGTATTCCATGATCTTTAGTTTGTTAGTCTTTAGTCAGAAGGCTGCAATTATTTACAGTTTCGAAATATGACGAAAGAACTAATCCTAAATTGCGATGACAAATATACAATTTCTCTTGGCTTGGAAAAGTGATATATTGTGTAAGTTATTAACAAATCGAGTTCATATTGATCAAACAGTAAAAGTGGAAAATGCTCAATACTCATTGTATGGGTTCAATTTTCATCATTCGCTGCATTTTCTGCTATTGGAAACTCCATCATTAAAATTGTATTGCCTGGTTTTGTATGCACTTTAAGGTTACCCTTATGCAAGTGCATAATTTGTCTGGAAAGACTTAATCCTATCCCTGATCCGTTAGCTTTTGTAGTAAAAAACGGAACAAAAATCTTATCAAGAATTTCCGGTTCTATTCCATGTCCATTATCACACACGCCAATAACTACTTTCTTATAGGTGTGGGTATCGCATTTAAGCATTATTTGCGGTTTATCAACATTATTGAGTGAATCCTTTGCATTACCAATTAAATTGATCAGCACCTGTTCTATCATCTCGAAATCCGCATCAAGATAAATATCTGGGATATCCGGGTCTAATTGGAAATTAATATTGCTTTTAAAAAGCTCAGGACTCATTAAGTTGTAAACCCTTCCCAAAAGATCGGCTACTTGCACCTTCTTAAACTGGGGTTCCGGAAGGTGCGCCATATTTCTCGCTGCCTGAACTGATTTGACTAAGCCTTTGCATCGGTGCGAAACGGTTTCAAGTGAATTTATAACCTTTTCCTCTTCCCCATACTTTTTTGAAAGAATGACATTTTTCGCGTACTCTGAAAGGTTGGAAATTGGTATAAGTGAATTCATAATTTCATGAGACATATACCGGACAAGATTTCTCCAGGCCTGTATTTCCCGATCGTATAATGGTTCTTTTATATCTTCAAGTGATATCATATAGTATTTCCGTTCCTTAATATCAAAACGCATGCATTTCACTAAAAACAAATAATCAATTTCATTGATATTGTACTCTATCAGTCTATACCTGTTATGTACCTCTTTGGTAAACACTTTGTAAAACTCAGGGTGACTATTTTTTATCTGCTCAATGTTTATGAGAGAATTTCGGTTCAATATACTCCTCGCCATATTATTCATAAAATGCACCTCGTGAGTATCATCAAAGCATATAATTGCGATATCAATATGCTTAGTCACATTTTCAAGAAACAGATGGTTGATGTTTTTTTGCTCAACCAGTTCCTTAACCTTCAGTTTAAGTTCTTCTGATGCCCGGCTTAAATCCTTATTTACATGCCATTCTATTTTTTTCTCACTGAAAATATTATCACGCAATGCCATTAAGTAATAATAAACTTGTTTCTTTTCCTTATTAATAATCCTGTGCAGGCGGAAAATAAGTAAAACCATGAAAGCAAACGGCCACAGAAACACGAGTAGTTTTAGCTGCAAAGCAATATAGGCACTTACCCAACCCAGTATCAGAATACCAATGATATGAATGAGAATCTGCATATTTGAAGTCTGGCTTCTCATTTTCGGATATTTAGCTTTTGCATTTTTCTATACATTGTAGCTCTTCCCAACCCCAGGTCACGTGCTGCCTGCGAAAGGTTTCCATTTGCTTTTCTTAAGGCTTCAACAATGGCATCCTTTTCTAAATCTGTCCAACTAGTTGTGTTTTTTTCGGGTCTGGTTTCAACAGCTGAGCTACTTTGGGACAATAACACGAATTCCGGTTTAATCAGTTTTCCTTCACATAGAATAACAGCCCTTTCAATCGTATGCCTTAATTCTCTGATGTTACCCGGCCAGGAATGTTGTTGTAACAGTTTTTTAGCCTGCGCCGAAAACTGTAGTCCGGGCTTTGTATAAACCTCGGAAAATTCATTCAGAAAGAAATCTGAAAATGTACTAATATCCTCCTTTCGCTCTCTAAGCGGTGGTAAAGTGATTTCAAAAGTGTTGATTCGATATAGCAGGTCTTGTCTGAACTCATTTATTTCACTCAGCCTGTAAATATCCTGATTACTGGCACAAATCAATCGAATATCGGTACGAATGGGTTTATTGCTGCCTATACGGGAAAAGGACTTAAATTGAATTGCCGATAGTAATTTGGACTGCAGTTTAAATGACAGATTGCTTATTTCATCCAGAAATAAGGTCCCACCGTTAGCCAGCTCAAATTTACCTGTTTTGTGATCCTTTGCGTCTGTAAATGCACCTTTCACATGTCCGAATAATTCTGATTCGAATAAAGTTTCCGGAATAGCACCTAAATCAACTTTAATAAAAGGTCCGGTACTACGGCCTGACAAACAATGAATTTTATATGCAAGCAGTGTTTTACCGGTACCGTTCTCGCCCAATAGCAAGACTGAGGCTGTTGTTGGCGCCACTTTATGAATGTAATTAAGAATTGGTTGCATTGTAATCGAAGTGCTTTCAAATAAAAAGTTATCTTCTTTGATTTTTTTCTGCGTTAAATCTCTTTCTCCATCAGGTTGTTTTTTCTTTAAAGCTCCTTTTATCTTTTTTAGAAGCGTTTCCGTATTCCATGGTTTTACAATAAAATCAGCAGCTCCTATTTTCATAGCCTCAACGGCCACATCAATATCACCAAACGCAGTATTCATTATTACTACAACCTCAGAATTGATTGATAAAATTTGTTTTAGGCAACTAAGTCCTTCCTTGCAGTCAACAGAGCCGGGAGTAAAATTCATATCCAGAATAACAGCATCAACCTGACGAGCTTGAAAGAGCTTTTTAATTCCAATTGGCGAAGTGAGTACTTCAACATCAAAATATGGAGCCAATAACAATTTAGCAGTTTTAAGGATATCAACATCATCATCAACTACTACAACACATTCTTTCATAACCACTATGTTAAATAATCAAAAAGCTATTGCCAGAAGATACAACCATTCGGATATTGTATCAATACGATACATATATGTTTTTCTTTGAAAAGCATAATAATCACAACTATCAGTTTACCAATAACTAATAATAGTAGGTATAAATCTTGATTTTCAAGAGAAAAGTTAATGTATGTTGTTGAAAAGCTATTTAAAATCAATCATTCGTGATTTTGTCCGCAGGCCTTTGGTAATGACAATTCAGCTATTTGCCCTTATTATGGTCATTACTTCATTTCTTGCTATGCTGCTATGGTCGTGTCATCAATTAAGTTTTGACAAGTTTGTTGAAAAGAAAGATCGCATTTACCGCCTTGAGTTCAGTGGATCAGATTATGAGGGGTTTGCCGGACAGACAACAATGACTTCAGTTTATTTAAAAAATAGTATACCTGAAATAGAAAACTTTGTCCGTTTCAGGAAGATGGGAAAAGATGAAATTTGGCAACTATCATACGAAACAGAATCAGCTAGTAAAACAATATCGGGCCAAACAATGCTGGTGGATTCCTCATTTTTTAATGTTTTTTCATATCCCTTAATTATGGGTGATATGGAAACAGCATTAGATAGCCCCAACTCCATTGTACTATCAGACAAAGTTGCAAAATCCTTGTTTGGCAATGAAAACCCGATCGGAAAAACATTATACGATAGTCAGCCATTAACTGTAACCGGCATATACAAGCATCGAAACAACTTCCACATAAAATTTGATTGGTTTCGTTCATTACTATCCCAGAAAAGGCAATTTGCCGAGGAATATAATATTCCACTCAATAACTGGCGTTTTCATACACATCCTACTTATTTACTGCTGAAAGAGGGGACAAAAGCAGAGCATCTGGAGGAAAAAATTAATCGTTTAATGCATCAACTGGATCATGTAAATGACCATATCACTTTCTACCTGCGCCCTTTGGAAGATATTTATTTCAATGGAGCAACACGTGATGAAGCATATTATGCTGTACATGGTAATAAAAAGCTGGTCATTGCTATTTTCCTTCTTGGGATATCTTTACTTATTGTTGGCAGTCTGAATTTTATTAAGCTATTTACTGCCCGGGCTTCAGATAAAACACGAGAATTTGTTGTCAGAAAGGTTATCGGTTCAAAAAGGATGGAACACCTTCTTCAATTTCTGACTGAGACTTTTGCTTTATATTTTCTTGCATTAATTGCAAGTATAACTATTATAGAACTTATACTTCCGCATTTCAATCATCTTACGAAGAGCGATCTTGATCTTAGTCTATTACAAAGCTGGCTGTTCTGGCTGCTTGCAATTGCTTGTATCTTACTTATATCTATTGCCACAGCTCTTATTCAAACTTATTATTTTGATCATTTGAGGCTTGATCAGTTATTACGAAATATCCCTCCCGACACCCCACGGGAATTTGTATTCCGCAGGTTGTTTATTGTTATGCAATTTATCGTTGCCTCATTTTTGGTTTTTGCAACATTAACTGTACATCGACAGCTTCATTATATGGATCATAAAGAGCCAGGATTTCAATATAAAAATCGATTTGTTATGGGATTTAATGGTAAAAACCTGCATGGATATCTGAAACCGCTTAAAGAAACTATAACTTCTCATCCTGATATTATATCTGTAAGTCATTGTTTTGGTGTTCCGGGAGAAATGCTGCCTTACGGTTATTCATTAGATTTTAATGGTTCTCCACTTAATTTCAGGCGTATACTTATCGATACCTCATATTTTAGAACTTTGGGCATTCAACTTGTTGATGGAAGAAATTTTGATCTCGCCGACAGCCTCGATGTTGTAACTGATGCGTATCAGAAGTATGCCAGAAGGATAATCATTAATGAAACAGCGGCACGCGAATTAAGTCTTGGAGAAAAAACGATTGGTTCAATTGGTTATATTCAAGGAAAGGATATTGAAATCGAAATAATAGGAATTGTTAAAGACTTTCATTTCAATTCCTTTAAAGATAAAATACCTCCTATTTATTTTCTTAATAGTGATGGCAGTGAGTGTCTTTCACTGATTATTCATTCGGATCATGAGGAAATTACAGGTCTGGAGAAGAATATAAATGAGTGCATAAATCAAGTATTGGGTGAAGACGCTTCTGAATTTCAGCTGGGTGAGGGAGGACTAAGGCCTGTTGAGGATAAATTTAAACAACCTATTGAAGATCAACGTAGATTGAGAACCCTGCTCCTATTGCTTACTCTAATTGCCACGTTTATTGCTTGTCATGGTCTTTATGCATTATCAGCATATAACCAGCTAAGGAGAAGAAGAGAAGTAGCCGTTCGTAAAGCTTATGGTGCTTTAGTTCCGAATATCATGGTATTAATGACGAAAGAATACCTAATTTACATTGGTATAGCTTTATTAATATCCCAATCTGTCAGTTATTGGGTGATGAATAAATGGCTTATGAACTATGCTTACCACGTCAATATGAATTTTTCCTTATTTTTAACGGCATCTGTAATCACTACTTACATAGCATTTATCACTGTATTTTATCAAACTTTCAAAACTGCACTGGCAAGACCATCTTATGATTTAAAATATGAATAAAATATAAACCATGCTTCAAATCAAACATATAACAAAGGTTTATTCAACTAAGAATGTGTTTACACAAGCACTAAACGGTATTTCCTTTGGTGTTAATAAAGGTGAGTTTATTGCCTTAATGGGGCCATCTGGTTGTGGTAAGTCCACATTATTGAATATCATTGGACTACTCGATTCACCCAATGAAGGAGATTTGTTCTACAATGGAGAACTGCTTTCCGGATTAAAAGAGGTGCAACGTACACTTTTTAGAAGAGGGAAAATTGGCTTTGTTTTCCAAAACTTTAACCTGATCAATGAATTCAGAGTTTACGATAACATAGAGTTGCCTTTGCTGTACCTCAAACTGTCAGCGAAGGAACGGAAAGAAAGAGTACGGCAAGTGTTAAAAGACCTGCATATTGAATTTGCAGAACACTATTATCCCTCGCAACTATCAGGAGGTCAACAACAAAGGGTGGCGGTAGGAAGGGCAATAGTGGCCCGACCAGAATTAGTATTGGCAGATGAACCAACTGGTAATCTTGATTCAGATAATGGTGATGCTATAATGAAATTACTTCTTGAGCTTAACAGACAGGGTACAACTATTATTATGGCTACACACTCAAAGGAATACGCCGAAATAACAGATAGAATTGTACATCTGCTTGATGGTAAAGTTATCAGCCAGGCATATATGAATACTGCTAAAAACATAAGCTCCTATTAGCCTTAGGACAGCTATCTTCCTTAATTTATTCAATGTGTATCGCTGTGAATTCAATTGCCTCAAGGTGAGACAATATTGATACAAAGAAAACATCGCCACTTTCACAATAATCACATAAACAGCACATTACAACACAAGGTCTATTTATTGATTTAGGTATTCTGTAATTAATAACTAAATTAAAACCTATTGTTATGAAAAAAGCAGTTTTTATTTTTATGTGTTTTATTTCCATTTCTCTCTTTGCACAAAATAAATTGGAAAGTATTATGGTTGAACCGCCAAAATTTACGGCAGAATCAGCTAATACAGAAATTAAAGGTCAATCAATACATGCCTTTATTGAACGTGAAATTGTGTTACCTGCTAAGCTGAATGTTTATGAAGATGAAGGTATTGTTGGAATTCAATTCACAGTTAAGCCCGATGGTACATTGTCAAATTACACTGTAATTAATAATGTATCTAAAACTTGCAATGATGCTGTAATTCAATGTTTAAAAAGAACTAATGGTTTATGGTCTCCTGGTAAAGTCAATGGCAAAGATGCTTCTATGGAGAAGGTAATCTTTGTAAAGTTTGACCTTATAGGTAATGCCTCTCACCGTGAAATAGCTTTGAGGCAATTAAAAAATGGTTTTAGATTTTACCTGAGTGCAATGGAGATTAAAAATAATCCATTACTAACAGATAAACGGAAGCAGGTAAAAACCGAACGTAAAATGAAACGTTCCATATCAATGTTTAATCAATGTATGAAATATGAACCTGGGGATCCCTCTGCTTTATTCTGGCAAGCAAAGGCTTATGAAGAAATGGGCAATAACGTTCAGTCAAAAGTTAAACTCGACAACTATTTAGAGATGGTTAATGCAGGAGCTATTGAAAAACAAATCATAGCTGATGAAACTCTTGATACATTACTATTAAGAAATAGAGTTTATAATTATTGGTTCATACGTGAAACGATCCGGTATTTGCATTTACAAACTATCACATTGCGATGGCAACTTGATTTGTAAATGGGGATGCTGGGTCGTCTTTTATTACTCTCCTATTAAGATTAAACCGCATCATTTGTCAGGCAAATAAAATTACCTATCTTCAACCTTCGAAATAAACCATACCTCGTTACAATGCAGCCCGTTATAGAAGGCCAATATTTTTTAATGGATCGTACTTTAAAGTCTGTTAGTTACTTTAATGCTTCACCGGCTCCTGATTCTATCTGCGTTTACGAGGTTTTTCGTATAGAAAGGTTTAAACCACTATTTATTAATGAACATTTAGAGCGTTTTAAAAACACGCTGAAAATTGCCGGTCTAAAACCACACCTTAATATTGAAGGTTTGCGTGGATCACTTAATTTACTATTCTCGGCCAACAATATTGAGAATGGCAATGTAAAGTTGGATTTCAGGCAAATGCCAAGTGGCGAATCACAATTTATGGCTTATTTTATTCAAACAAACTACCCGGGAGAAAATGAATTAACCGAAGGAGTTAAATGTGCTTTACAATTTTCAGAACGTCATCACCCTGAAGCAAAAATATACAATCCGGAAGTACGAGATAAGGCTGATGCTATTATTGAACAGCAGCATATCTATGAAACTCTGTTAGTAAATTCAGAAAACTACCTAACAGAAGGAAGTCGCTCCAATTTATTCTTCATTAAAGATTATGAACTTATAACAGCCGGTGACACATTGGTGTTGCCCGGTATTATCAGGCACAAGGTGATTGATCTTGCCAAAGAGTTAAATATTCCTATAACTTACCGCACTGTTCATATAGATGAGCTAAATTCAATGGATGCTGCTTTTATCACGGGAACTACACCAAGAATGCTTTCCATTTCCAGAATTGCTGAAATTACATATCCAATTAGTAATTCATTATTTATGCAACTTCGGGATACTTTGCTTAATTTAATAGAAGAAGAGATTAACTCTTAATTACTTGCATCAAGATGCATCTATCATAAATAGGAAAAGGAGGGTCACCCCTCCTTTACCACTCATATTGTAAATCCAATTATGGAAACTGTACCATATCATAATCGTTTATGTTCGCTTTTGGAACTGTTGCCCCATATTGTGCATTGATTGCATCAATAAATTCATTGGCAATAATGGCAGATCCACGTCCGGTTGTATGAATTCCATCTAAAGAAAACGCACCTCCAGAGACAAATACATTTGTATAATGATGTCCGTCTATAGTGATACCCGTTGTACTCAGCTCTTTCATTAGTGCGTTTGCGTCAACGAAAGCAAGATTGAAATCGTTAGCCAGCTTTTTATTAACAGCATTAAACGTTTCAGTTGCAGAGCTAATATTACTCAGTTCAGTTTTTGTCAAAACAAATTCATCACCAAGTATCGGATCACTTGTAGGCGTCCAACTTATGGCTTCTGCCTGCGCTGTAAGTAATAACCTATCTTCAGCAGTAGCTTGTCTTCTGTTTCCCAATAAATCAGGGATGGTTGCATCATAAATTACAAATGCATTGGCTCCTTCTGCGAACTCCATTTTTGGAAGTCCCATTTGTTCGGCTGCTAAATTATATTGTTCGTATTTGGCATTTAAAGCTGCTGCTGTTGCTGCATTTACTTCAAACGCATTATATGGCACTGTTGTAAAAAATGGTATAGATATTACATCAGGTATATTACCGATAACTCCTTTTGCACCATCTGATGTCAATGTTTGTAATATCGATGTTAACGTCCCTTCATAAACAGTTGCGTCAGTGATATCCGATGGGTTATTACCCACTCCTCCAACCCCACCAGCCAGGGCATAAGCTAAAACATCATTCCCAGCTAACCAACAACTGAAAAAAGTTGGATTTGAACCTAAGGCATCCGCTAAGACAGAGGTTGTTGAATTGCTTGCAAAACGTGCAAAGTATGGATTAGCTTGAGCATAACCAGGAGCAACCAAATGAGTCACTTTTGCCCCCGGAACTCCAAAATTTTGGTTATCAACCGAACCAGCGTCTTCACCAAATATAGTCATATCGCCTAATGATGGTATTGGCGCCAAAGAACCTTCAATCACCTGTAGCTCAAAGTAACCATTATATTGACCGGGAGCTATCTCAGTTGTCCCTACACTACCATTTGACTGTACCAATGGTTGGTTGTATGATGTACTTCCAACATACATCAATTGCTTACCCAATATATAACTAAAGCTTTCCTCCTGGCCTCTTTTACCTAAAGCTCCATCTGTATAACCGGCCGTAAAGGAATCTCCAATAGCAATAAACTTTGAGAAATCAGCTGTCCCTTTCGATGGTGTGAATTCGTCTACGCTTGGTTCACACGACCATAATGCCAAGGCACCTAATAAAAGTGCATGTTTAAATATATTTCTTTGCATTGCTATTGTCTGTTAAAATGAATAATTAATACCAATACCCGGTATAACTGCATTCGAGTAATAGGTTCCATAGAAATTAGTTGGTGCATAACCATCTTCACGCTTTGTACCATGAATGTACAGCAATGATGCATCTAACGAAAGTTTATCATTTATCTGGTAACCACATCCCAATGACATTCCAATTTTATCTGTACCTGGTGTTTCAGGCGTTAACAAATCTTCTGGTATTGGTGTACTATCATAATAAATTCCGCCTCTGAACTTGAATTTAGCATTTAAACTATATTCAGCACCTAGACGGTAAATCATTGTATTTTCAAAATCACGCTGATTATATGAATCTGGTACTGTTTCTGCTTCAAAATCAAAATTTAAACTTTCGTAAGTTGACCATCCGACATACTGCAAGTCTGCAGCCAGTAATAACTTATCGTTTACCTGATAACCAATACCAAAAGTTATATTTGTTGGCATAGGTAACTCTGACTCAAACTTGGTATCAGGATATAATCCTGCTAAAGAACCTGGTACTGTAAAATCAGCATCCCCTTCTTCCAGCTTCACATTCACTTCTGAACGATAGCTTAAACCAAAAGTTAATTGATCACTTGCTTTATAACTTATTCCGGCATTAAAACCAAATGCCCAGGTATTACCAGCGATATTCACAGTTGCATCACCTCCTGAATATTGCACTGGCAAAGCTTTGTTTAAATCCACATTACCATTAACCGCCATGAAACCAATTCCAAAGCCAAGCTTATCACTAATCTTATATGAAAAAGTAGGTTGAATAAAAATTGCACGAAGTGAAATATCCTGGATCAGGTAATTACCATCCCAGTCATCACCCCATTTTAATGAGTTACCATATGGTGTAGTTACGGCTAAACCTACAACCATTTTATCATTTATCTTCGTGGCTCCATAAAAATAGAAAGGAGTTCCCATAGGGTTATCCGATTTGGCTTCGTACACCGACGGTGCTTGTTTTTGAAATGTATTTTTTGAGAAGATTAAGCTACCTCCTAACGAAAAATCATACTTTTTATCCATTAAACCTAATGCTCCCGGGTTAAAATGCATACTGGAAGCACCCATCAATAAGCCGGCACCGGTATGTCCCATACCTGTTTGCCTATTGCCTTGCAGGTTTACCTGATAGCCTTCAGCAAATAGCTGTAAACTAAGCATTAGTAACCCACATAATAATCCGAATCTCTTCATACAAGAATGATTAGTGATTTTTTTTTAAAAGAATTTTTAACTGGGCGAATATATTACATTTTTTGAAATATCTAAACATTTAAATAATTGATATTCAGTCTATTTGAACATTAGATTCATTTAGTCTATTATTTACATGTCGATATATTTACAACTAATTAATGATAACAACTTAATAGTAAGAAAGTCACTAATATCATTGAAATACTTGATAACATTATAACGTAGTTGGCTTGTAAAACAACCGTAAAAGAAGTATTATTACATATTTAAAACAAGAAACTATGTTATCTCCAAAAGACCTTGAACAGATAGAAGAGAATGGTATTACAGTTGAATCAATTAACGTACAATTAAACCATTTTAAAAATGGCTTTCCATATTCCTCATTAGCTAAACCCGCCACTTTAAACGATGGAATTATTGCAACTGATAATGAAACTGAAACGATTTATATAAATAAGTTTAAACAAGCCATGGCAGATGGTATCTCATCCATCAAGTTTGTACCTGCTTCGGGTGCTGCTACACGCATGTTTAAAGTTTTGTTTGAATTCATTCAAGCTAGCAACCAACAGCAAGAAGAATTACTTACACAAGAACCTTATAAAAGGTTTTTTGAGCAAATTAAGGATTTTGCATTTATTGATGATCTGGAAAAAAGTCTCAAAAAAGAAATCACTCCTCAATCAGTTGATGCTGCGCTTGCTAAAAGAATAATTGAACACCTCCTCTTAGATGCCGGTCTCAACTATGGAAAGTTACCTAAAGGCTTACTGAAGTTTCATAAAAAAGAACAGTTGACTTACTCACCTTTGGAGGAACACCTGAAAGAAACAGCTCAATATGCAAGCAATGACCATCAAGGCAAGGTACATTTTACTGTTAGTCCTGAACATCACGAGCTTTTTAAAACACAGCTAAATAATGGTCGGCAGCCTTTGGAGGATCAATACAATATTAATTACCATGTTGATTTTTCATTCCAGAAAATGTCAACAAATACTATCGCTGTTAATCCGGACAATACTCCATTCCGGCAAGATGATGATACTTTATTGTTCCGCCCTGCAGGTCACGGTGCATTGATCGAGAACCTGAATGAACTTAGCGAAGAATTAATATTTATCAAGAACATCGATAATGTTGTACCTGAACATTTACTAAGCGATACAATTCATTACAAACAACTTTTGGCTGGTATTTTACTTGAGAAAAAGGAAAAGGTGTTTGAAATATTAAATGAACTGGACAGCGATATTGCAAATGGAGTTGAGTTTTTGTGCGAAGAGTTACAAATGAATCGCGCCGAAATAGAAAAACTGTCGGTTGATGAACAAAAATCATTAATTAAAGACAAGTTGAATCGCCCTATTCGCGTTTGTGGTATTGTTAAAAACGAAGGTGAACCTGGTGGCGGGCCATTCTGGGTGAAACAACAAGATGGAAGTATCAGTCTTCAAATTGTTGAAGGTGCACAAGTCGATCCTGATGATAAGGATCAGCAGGCCATATTAAAAGCCAGTACTCACTTCAATCCGGTGGATTTGGTTTGCTATACTAAAGATTACAAAGGGAATAAATTTGACCTCACTAAGTTTGTTGATCCCGAAACCGGGTTTATTTCTGAGAAAACTCAAAATGGCAGAGCATTGAAAGCGCTTGAATTGCCAGGTCTTTGGAATGGAGCCATGGCAAATTGGCTGACTTTCTTTGTAGAAGTGCCCGTTAGTACTTTCAATCCCGTAAAGACTGTTATGGATCTGTTACGGCCACAACATCAACCGGCAAATAAATAATACATCAGTAAAATATCATAAAGTAAAAATCCCTCACTGCACGCAATGAGGGATTTTCTTTTCATAGATTTGGAATTGATCAGGAGCACTTAATTTTCATG
>NZ_CEXQWX010000074.1:0-28981 GCF_982718395.1 Carboxylicivirga sp. | reverse complement strand
ACTTCAAAACTTACCAGAGGGTTTTACCTCTTATCTATTGTATATGATAATGAAACTATAACGCAGAAAATAATTCTATAAATATAAATTAAGGAGTTTAAAAAGGCGGTTGCTCAAATTGATGGTGCAACCGCCTTTTTTATCTTTTCCAGAGTTCTAAACTTTGGAAAAGATTTATGCCCGCTGTTGTATAGCATAGCCCTTCCACTGACCAAAATCACCTCTCTTTTATTCTCATCCAAACAATTTTAACTTATTTTGCTCTTCTTTGTTTAAAGAGTCTGGTAATCTAAGTTCTAATTGTCTATAATCTGTCAAATGAATAATCCAATCGACGAATTAACACTATCCAATATATATAACCGTAAACGCAGCGACAGGGATATCTTCCAGGAACTAATGTCATTTAAGGTAAGTGAGGTGTTGCTCATTGCCAATCATTACGATGCCTATAGCATTGTGCGCGAAGGACGCTTTTTCGATAAGATTTTTGGTGAATATCTGCAGTTAAATCTGTTTACCGCGCCGCGTATTACCAGCGTGGCAACTTGTGCCGAGGCCGAAGAATTAATGCAGGAGCGTGACTTCGATATGATCATTCTGATGGCCGGCTTGGATAAGCAATTGCCTTTGCAGATGAGTGCACGCCTAAAAGAGGTTAGCCCCGATGTACCCATTCTGTTGATGGTGAATAATAATGCCGATTTGAAATTCTTTGACGAAGCCAGTGGAAATATCGAGCATATTGACCGGGTATTTGTGTGGAACGGTGATTCACGTGTGTTCCTGGCCATGATTAAATACGTCGAAGACAAGATGAATGTTGAGAAGGATGTGCGTGTTGGTGATGTTCGTGTTATTTTGCTGGTTGAAGACTCACAAAAGTATTACACGCGCTACTTACCATTGCTGTATTCTATTATTATGCGGCAAACACAGGCCATACTGACGGAAGAATCGAGCGATCAGTTGCATAAGATTATGAAGATGCGGGTGCGACCCAAAATTTTGTTGGTAAGTAACTATGAAGATGCTGTTGAGATAGTTGACAAATACCTCGATAACCTTATTTGTGTGATTTCGGATGTGAAGTACGCGCGCAATGGCAAAGAGGATGAAGATGCCGGAGTGGAACTGATTAAGTACGTTAAGTCCAAAACCATCATACCTACTCTTTTGCAGTCATCCGACCCGGAAAATGCAGTTCGTGCCGAGGCCATCAAATCCGATTTTATCGATAAAAATTCAGATAGCCTGTCTTTGGATATCTATAACTTCATCCATCAGAAGTTGGGTTTCGGAAATTTTGTGTTTAAAAATACACGGGGAGCGAAAGTGGCAGTTGCCCGTAATATGAAGGAATTTGTGGAGTGCATTGAAGAGGTAACGCCCGAATCGTTGCTGTATCATGCACGGCGAAATGGTATATCCACCTGGTTAATGGCCCGTGGTGAGATATCTATAGCCAAACGATTACGACCTTATCGAATCGAAGACTTTGAGAGTTCAACCAAACTTCGCCAGGCCATACTGGATGTGTTCGAAGATGTTCGCCTGAAGCGATTACGTGGCAAAGTAGTCATGTTCGATAAATCGATGGTGAAAAGTTGTCGTTATATCGTGCGTATTGGTGAGGGGTCATTTGGTGGTAAAGGTCGTGGTGTAGCTTTCCTGAGTAATTTCATTGAAAACATCAATTTCGATCACATCATTGATGATATCAATATCCGCATTCCGGCAACTACCATTATTGGAGCTGGCGAGTTTACTCACTTTATCGAGAAAAATAATCTTTATACACAGGCATTTGTACGTAAGGATTATGAAGAAATTAAAGAGTTGTTCCTCAAGTCTGAGCTGAGTGATGAGGTGAATGAAAAACTGATGCAGTATGTTGAGGTAATGGATCAGCCGCTGGCGGTGCGTTCATCTGGATTATTTGAAGATAGCTTGTTGCAACCTTTTGCCGGTGTATATGCCACCTTTATGGTACCTAATAATCACCCTGATGTTAATGAACGATTCCGTCAGTTGTGTACTGCCGTTAAACTGGTATATGCCTCTATGTTCAGCGATCCTGCCAGAGCCTATTTTGATGCGGTTAATTACAAAATAGAGGAAGAGAAGATGGCCGTTATCATTCAGGAAGTAGTTGGTGGTAAAGTAGGTGATCGTTTCTATCCTAATATCAGTGGGGTAGCGCAATCTTACAACTACTATCCTTTCTCCTATATGAAACCCGAGGATGGTTTTGCTGTGCTGGCAGTGGGATTGGGTAAATATGTAGTAGGCGGAGAAAAAGCTTATCGTTTCTGTCCTAAGCATCCAAAGTTGGAACTTAATTCAATTCCCGATCAGATAAAAGATTCACAGACTTATTTCTATGCACTGGATTTGGATAAAACTGATTTCTGTTTGGAGAAAGGTGGTGAAGATGCCGCCATTGTTAAATTAAACATCAAAGAGGCAGAAGAAGATGGCAACCTGAAGCATTGTGCAACAGTCTATGATTATAACTATGATCGCATGGTCAATGACTTCTCCAAACGTGGCCCCCGCATTGTTAATTTCTCAAATATTCTGAAGTACGATTACATCCCACTTTCGCGAACCCTTGATATGTTGCTACGATTCTTTAAAGAAGCAATGGGGGCTCCTGTCGAAATTGAGTTTGCAGTTGATTTGGAACCGGGGCGTCGCAATTTGTCAACCTTATACTTGCTGCAGATCAAGCCACTTATTCGAGTAGAGAACAATGTCAATATTGATTTTAATGAGGTGGATAAAAGCAAAATGGTACTGCAGTCTATCAAAGGAATGGGTAATGGCAAGTTAAAGCATATCAAAGATGTAGTGTATATGAACATCGATGTATTTGACCGTACTAAAACAGCCGAGATGGGAGCCGAAATGGCCGAAATCAACAAATACTTTGAAGAGCAAGGCAAAGAGTATGTGTTAATTGGTCCCGGCCGTTGGGGAACGCGTGATCGTTTTACTGGCATCCCCGTGTTCTGGTCACAAATCTCACATGCAAGAGTAATTGTCGAGATGGGCTTACCTGATTTTCCATTGGATGCTTCTCTTGGGTCACATTTCTTCCACAATGTTACGTCAATGAATGTAGGTTACTTTAGTGTACATCATAATGGTGAAGAACAGTTTGTTAATCTGGATAAACTGAAAGAACAAACATTAATCAAAGAAACGGAATATTTCCGTCATGTTGAGTTTGAACATCCATTAACAATATTGATGGATGGAAAACAACAGAAGGCAGCCATCGTTGTGAATGATGAAACACCTGACTAAGCATTCTTGGGTATTACATTTAGCAAGCCTGATAATAGTCAAAACTGAAAACCAAGTTTGATTATAGGATTGTTATAGAGTAAATCGGTTATTTCGTTTTGATTCATATTCCATATTGCAATAAGGCTAAGCGCGAACCGGTCTTTAGTACCAATTTTGCGCTTAATCTTAAAACCAAGAAAGGAAGCATCTGTCCAACTGCGTCCGGTATCTGTATTAAAGTGATGATTTTCGATGTTCAGGAATTCCTGCTCGAAATGCAGGAATAAGGAAGTTCGTTCGTTTAAAATGCCTGTTAACCGCTTAATATTATAATTGGCAAGAATATTTAGCCCGTATATCCAGGTTGAAGACCTTGTATCATTTACAGTACTTGTATAGGATTCAACAATAACCCCACTTCCGATTGAAATTGTCGGGCTAAGAGAATAATGAACAGCGGGAGATATACCCAAACGTGTTTGATCGCCAAATGCCAGGCGCAAACTACCTTCCATATAAAATTTACTATTAGTGTCGGTTTGTCCTGCTAATGGAAGTGAGATTGTTAATACAAGAGCTGTAATTAATGATTTCATGATAAGGTATTTAGGACTGCTACTTACTGCATGTTGTTGTGCAAGATATAAAATGCATCGGGGATTAGGATAAGCACTTTAAAAAATAAAAAGATGCGAAAGTATTGAAATTATTATTCTATCGTAATATCTTGGTGAAAATCACATTATTAACCATAGAGATAAATTGAAGATTTATGATGAATTCAAAGGACTTCGTATATCCTTCGCAGGAAGTGATGGATTATGCAACCATTAAATCGTATGATGTTGCATACCAGGACTCAATAAACGACCGTGAAGCTTTCTGGGCCAAAGAAGCCGAAAGGCTTGAATGGTATCGCCCTTGGGACAAAGTACTGGATGACTCCAAACATCCTTTTTACAAATGGTTTGTGGGCGCTAAAACCAATATCATTCACAATGCTATTGACCGTCACTTGAAAACGGCTACACGCAATAAGTTAGCCTTAATTTGGGAAGGTGAGCCCGGCGATTTAAAGACATACTCTTACCATGCTCTCAACCGCGAAGTTGCTGAATTTGCAAATATTCTTAAGGCAATGGGTGTTCACAAAGGCGATATTGTCACCATATACATGCCTCAGATACCTGAACAGATTTTTGCTATGTTGGCATGTGCAAAAATAGGAGCCGCACATAGTGTGGTCTATGGTGGGTTTAGTCACGAAGCACTAGCTGAGCGTATTAATGCTGCCAATAGCCGTGTAGTGATCACTGCAGATGGCGGATTCAGGCGGGGTAAAGCCACTAAACTGAAAGATATTGTTAATAAAGCGATGGAGTTGTCGCCCACTATGGAGGTTTGTATCACAGTTAAACGTACTGGCGAAGAAGTTTACATGGAAAACGATCGCGATTATTGGTACCATGATCTAAAAGCTTTACCAATAGCCAGTCATAAGTGTGATACAGAAGAAATGGATGCAGAGGACATGCTATTCCTGCTATATACATCTGGTTCTACTGGTAAACCTAAAGGCTTGGTGCATACGCATGGTGGCTACAGCGTGTATACTTCTGCAACTCACCGGATGGTATTTGATATTAAACCCGAAGATCGCTGGTGGTGTGCTGCTGATCCTGGATGGATTACAGGGCATAGCTACATGGTATATGGTCCGTTGATTAATGGTTCTACTATCTTTATGTATGAAGGCGCACCGAACCATCCATACCCTGACAGGTGGTGGCGCATGGTTGATAAATATGGAATAACAGTATTATATACTTCACCAACAGCTATTCGTGGCTTGATGCGTTATGGTGAGTCGTGGGTTAATCGTCATGATATAAGTTCACTTCGTTTACTTGGTTCGGTGGGAGAGCCTATAAATCCTGAGGCTTGGCGATGGTATCATGAAGTAGTGGGTAACAAACAGTGTCCCATTATGGATACCTGGTGGCAAACCGAAACAGGTGGTTTTGTTATTTCTCCTCTACCGATAACACCATTGAAACCTGGATCGGCTACCAAACCTTTCTTTGGTCATGAAATTGGTGTGGTTGATGAAGGGGGTAATGATGTAAAAGCTAATGATGTTGGAGCTCTGGTGATTAAAAACCCATGGCCGGGAATGGCGCGCACCATTATGGGGGATGATGATCGATACAAAGAAACCTATTGGACAAAGTTTGAAAAGCAAAAGTATTATCATGCCGGGGATTCAGCTCGAAAAGATGAAGATGGTTATTATTGGATAATTGGCCGAAGTGATGATGTGATTAAAGTAAGTGGATATCGCCTGGGTACCGCTGAAATTGAAAGTGCAGCCGTTAGCCATGCTGATGTGGCTGAGGCTGCGGCTATTGCTTTGCCGCATGAACTCAAGGGAAGTGGTATTCATATTTATATCATCTTGAAAGCCGGAATAACAGGCTCTAAAGAACTGGCCAAAGAGTTATTGGATCATGTTGCTAAAGTGATGGGACCAATTGCACGACCAGAAGAAGTCATTTTTGCTGATGCTTTACCAAAAACAAGGAGTGGTAAAATAATGCGTCGGGTACTTAAGGCGCGTGCTTTAGGAGAAGATGAAGGAGATTTAAGTACTCTGGATGATTAAGCAATATTAAAGAAACATCTATGAAACGCAGGATTGATGTTAGTCCTGCGTTTTATTTTGTGTAATTTTTGCATTGAACACACGTCAGCATCATTGTAAAACAAAACAGAATGTCTATTTTCGGGTCACAGGCTTTCATACTAACATGGTTCATAAGAAAATACTATTGTGCATACTTTTGTCGACGCTCGTTTTGCTAACATTTGCCAGGCAGAAGCAATCTTATTACCCATTTAGTGAAGAATTGTATGTTGTTTCGAATTATACTAATCTTGATAATAAATGGGAAAAAGAAACTAGATCAATTGAGGAGCTTATAGCGCGAGGTGTAAGAGGATTTCGATTTAAGTTCGAACTTGATTCTAACCGGATTTATGCACGAACTCCATTAGATACCCTGATAAATGCCCAAACATTACTTAAACCAATTTCCAATTACCTTGCTGATAACCCCGATCAACTTTTAGTACTGTTTTTAGATTATACCTTTCCTTCAGAGAATATTGTATCCTTGTTCAGAGAATTGGGAATCTATCAAAAAATATGGATTGAAGAAGGGCAGGGGCAATGGCCAGGGCGAAGGTTGATGACTGCTTCCGGGAAACAAATTGTTTTGTTCACCATGCATCAACACAATAGCAATTACAACGGATTACACTATGTATGGGATTATGCTGTTGAACCTTACCAGTCTTTTGAAATAAATCCAACCTTTGATGGTGACTATAAGAATGGCCGCGCAACAAACGAATTTCTTTATTTTAATGGTTATAACTTACCGAGTGATACGCTAGATGCAGAAATACCATTTAAAAATTTCCAGGTTGTTGAAAATCCATTTCTTGTTGCTCATTTAATAAATTTATGGAAACAAACAGGTAAAAAGCCAAACTTCTTAGTATTCAATAAGTTTAGGAATGAAGTGATTCATGTTGCAAATAATGTTTTGGTTCATCGCTCAGTAAGAGGAACCATAACGCAGAATGGAAACTTGTTGAATAATGTTTTGTGGCAAGGAAGCGTTAACGCCAATACAAGTGGCTCTTTTTCGTTTCCATATTTAGGCGGCGAAGATTTTGATCTTCGGGCTGAAAAGTCAGGCTATCACCTTGTACCCAACCATATTAATGGGGAGGCGGTTGAAGACAATACAGTTCAAAATATTATTGCAACACCCATTCCAATAAATACTGATTTACAGGCTTTTTATGCATTTGATAAAAACTTAAAAGATGGTGGTGTAGCACGAAGGAACGGCACTTATACCAATGGTTTGTTTATAGATGATGATGAGCGAGGTCAGGTCATTCAATTAAAGGATTCACAATATGTAGACCTGCCAACATCTGTTGAATTGGGTGTTTATAACCATGATTTTACAGTAAGTAGTTGGGTAAAAGTGGATAGTTTTGCTTTGCGAGATTTGAATATTCTGGGTACTGAAGAAAGTTATTACCGAAAAGGGCTTCATATACAATTTAGAAATAAGAGGCCTTATTTTGGATTCTTTTCAAATGATTTAAATGGAAAATCTTTAATTCAAGAAGGCAGATGGTATCATTTAGTTTGTCGTTACAGTATGCATTCAGGCGAACAGTCCATTTTTGTCAATGGGAGGCTTGATTCACAATCTAAAGGCCATCCTTCATTTATGGGACGTACTTCTCTCAGAGTTGGTAAGGCAATCAAGCAGCACAACTATTATAATGGTTTAATTGATGATCTGGCTATCTGGAACCGCCCATTAGGGGATGAAGAAATATGGAACTTGTATCAGGATGTATATGATTTAAATAACGTATCTCTGATTGATAGAATAAAATATCAATGGAAATGGTACGCCACGGGAGCTGTTATTTGTATAATGCTTTTAATGATTTATGTTTTCAGGTTAGTGAAAAGAAAATCGAAGCAGTCATTAATAGTTCTATCAGAACCTGAATTACCTCAACAAAATGCTATTCACCTTTTTGGGGGCTTTCAGGTTTTTGACAGGGATGGAAAAGATATCACAGCTTTTTTTGCCCCCAAAGTTGAACTCTTGTTTATCGCTATTTTGCTCAAAAGTATTAAGAGTACAAAGGGAATATCTTCAGAATCACTTGATCAAATGGTTTGGCCCGGACTTTCACGCAAGAATGCAGCCAATAACAGGGGAGTAACAATGAGTAAGCTAAGGCAGGTTTTATCTCAGATTGATGGGATAAGTATTGAAAATGAGCATGAGCGTTGGCGAATCAGCTTATCGTCTGATGTTTTTTGTGATTACTCTGAAAGCATGAGCCTGATTCAATCTGGTAAGGTGGCTAATGACGGAGCTTTATTTGAAAGATTGTATGCCTTAGTATATCGTGGTAGTTTATTGCCGGATCTAGAAGAAGATTGGTTGGATGGCTATAAAGGGGCTATTGCCAGTGAAATAATTGATACCTTCATTAAGTTTATGGAAGATGCCGGAAAGAACTGTCCTCCTGATTTAATAATTAAGCTTTGTGATCGAATATTTCTAGCAGACCCATTAAATGAAGAGGCTTTGGGTTATAAAGTTAGTGCCCTGAAACAATCAGGTTTGCATAACAAAGCCAGGTATACACAGGAGGAATTTGCACGTATGTACAAGGAAAGCCTGAATGAGGACTATCCGGGAATGTAATAGGTGTTATTTACTCTCAAATTTCTACTTCCATTTTTCATTTTGTTTCAAAACCTTTTTTGTGCAAAGAAACATATGAATAACTTTAAATGAGTCCTGATTTGTTCTTCACTCATTCTTATATCGAAGAATTATCTGCTAATAGTAATTCTCAACTAATAATTTTCCAACAACGAATTTTAAGTCTAAGACGGCGTAATATTATAGTCTAATGACTTATTTGTAATGATTCTTATTAGTGAATTTAACTGTCAGTATTATAGTTGATTGGATAATGTAATTAATGTGAAATTAATGTGCCTTTAAGCATGGTTTTAAGTGGTCTTAAGTCACTGCTAATGCTCGTTATCTACTTTTCGGGTCTTTGTCTGATCTATTAATTTTATGAAACGAATACTACCGTTTGTAAAGCGTAAAAAAACGCTTTTCGTCTTCCTTGCAGGGTTCATTGCAACCCTGATTCTGATTTATCCATATAAAAAAGCTTTATCCTATACAAGCACTGATGCCTATTGTAATTCATGTCATGTGCATGATCATGCCGAAGAAAGTTGGCGGCTATCGAAACACGTTAATAATAAAAGTGGTGTTGTAGTTCATTGTGTAGATTGTCATTTGCCTCCACAAGGACAAGGTTATGTAAAAGCAAAGGCTTATCATGGATTTAAGGATTTATATGGCTATTGTTTTAAAGATTCTTCAGAGTATAAATGGGAATCTAAAAGGACAGTTGAAAAAGCCAATCATTATACCTATGAATCTTCCTGTATTAATTGCCATTCAAATCTCTATCCTGCAACCTTAAGTGTTAAAGGAGCTGATTCTCATATGCACTACGAGAACCACAAGGAAACAATGACTTGTTTAAATTGCCATATGCATACCGGGCATTACAACCCAGATTATCAGCATGCTCAGAATCAATCATTCGGAGAAGAGGAACAACCCCGCGAAATATATACCGAAGCAAGCCAAATTAATGCTTTTGAAAATTTCACCGAGCAAATACCAGGCTCATCTGTAAGCTTTAATATGATTGCAGTGCCCGGTGGAGAGTTTATGATTGGAAGTCCTGAAGATGAACCTTATCGCCGAGTTGATGAAGGCCCTCAAAGAAAAGTAAAACTAAGTCCGTTTTTTATGGCGGAAATTGAAGTATCGTGGGATGAGTTTCTGGCTTGGTTTGGACAAACATCCAGTGAGGGGCGTAAAGAATCAGAAGTTAGCACAGCTGAAGTAGATGCGATAAGCGGAGCTACGCCACCCTGGGGAGCACCCGATCAAGGTTGGGGTAAAGGTAAACGACCGGCTATCACAATGTCTCACCATGCCGCTGTTCAATACTGTCGCTGGTTATCACATGTAACAGGAAAATCATATCGTCTTCCTACAGAGGCAGAGTGGGAGTATGCAGCCCGAGGTGGTTCAGAAACAGCTTATCCTTTTGAAGGTGGTCCGAAAGATTATTCTGAGCTTTCTTTCTGGAATAAATGGACAGGTGTTGACACCACTATGATTGGAAGATACGTCACATATAAAGCTAATTCAGATGGTAAGACGCAATTGGCTGAAAATGTACTGGCCAATCCATTTGGTTTGAAGAATATGCATGGTAATGTGGCTGAATTCTGTTCAGATTGGTATGCAGCTGATACTTACAAAAATTACAGCGATGAACAACTTGTAAATCCTTCCGGCCCGTCAAAAGGCAGAGAGCATGTTATAAGAGGTGGTTCGTTCAGAAGTGATGCCAGTGAATTACGATCGGCAGCCAGAGCATATACCCAGACAAAAGTCTGGCTAAAAACAGATCCGCAAATGCCAAAAAGTATTTGGTGGTATTCTGATGCTAATCATGTTGGTTTTAGAGTGGTTTGCGAGGTGCCTGATGGCATTGATGTCGATTAAGATTAATGTATTTGAATTGAAAAAACTGAGTAAATGAAAAAAAATATAGATCGCAGAAAGTTTTTGCAAAATGCCTCAATGGTTAGCGCGGTGGGAGCCGTTGCAATTGGGGCATTAGCTTCGTGTAAAAAAACAAAATCGAGAGAAGAATTAGGATTACCTCCACTTAGAAAAGCTGCACCGAAAGGCAAAAAACTGAAGGCAGGTTTAATTGGTTGTGGTCATCGGGGAACCGGAGCATTGCTTAACTTTTTAAGTGCCGGACCTGATCTTGAAGTGGGTGCATTGGGAGATGTATTCCCTGAAAAAGTGGCATCAGTAAAAGAACGTTTAGCTAAATACAAGCTAAGTGTACCGGAAGATAAATGTTTTACCGGACTGGATGCTTTTCAGAAAGTGATGGAAACGGATGTGGATGTTGTGTTATTAGCCACACCTCCATATTTTAGACCAGCACATTTCAAAGCTGCAGTGCAGGCAAAAAAGCATGTTTTTATGGAAAAACCTGTTGCGGTTGATCCGGTTGGAATCCGTTCCGTCATCGCATCGGCCCGTGCGGCAAAGCAAATGGGTTTAAATGTGGTAACAGGAACACAACGACGTCATCAAAGAGATTATATTGCAACATACGAGCAGGTAGCAAATGGTGCTATTGGTAAGCCCTTGTCTGCTAAAGCCTTTTGGAATCAGGAACATGTATGGTTCAGACGACGACAAGAAGGCTGGACAGATATGGAATACATGCTTCGTAATTGGAATAACTTCTCATGGTTAAGTGGTGATCACATTTTGGACACACATATCCATAATATTGATGTTGTCAATTGGTTCCTTGGCAAGACACCTGTTTCAGCTATTGGATACGGAGGTCGTCATCGTCGCGTAACAGGTAATCAGTTTGATTTTTTCAGCATTGATTTTAACTATGGTAATGGCTCTTTTTCGCACAGTATGAGTCGTCAGATCGATAATTGTGCCAATGGAGTTGGTGAGTTGGTAATTGGAACAGAAGGCTACACCAATTGCAGAGATAAGATTTATGACCTTGATGGGAATGTGATTTGGCAATACGAATACCCATTGGACAAGGAAGGTAATCCAACGAATAAGGTTAAGGTAAGTCCGTATATCCAGGAACATATTCATTTGGTGACCGCAATTCGAAGTAATATTTATGTCAACGAAGCTGAAAGAACAGCTTTATCTAATCTTACAGCAATAATGGGGCGTGAAGCTGCATATACAGGTAAGCGAATAACCTGGGATGAAATAATGAGTTCCAAATTAAGAATGGGGCCAGAAGAACTGAATATGAATACGCAATATGATGCACCTGATACTCCGGTACCCGGAACAGCAATTAAATCATAACTAACAAAATATCTAATGGAGAAAAAACCTTTAAATCGAAGAAGTTTTCTGAAGAAAGGATTGGCAGCTACTGCAGGAGCAGCACTGTTTCCAAGTATTATACCCGCTTCAGCTATGGGGCGTAATGGCTTCGTGCCGCCAAGCGACCGTATCGTTATGGGAGCTATTGGTGTTGGTGGCATGGGACGTGGTAATATGGCCGGTTTTTTGAAAAGTAAAGCCGTTCAGTACGTGGCAGTGTGTGATGTCGACGAACGTCACAACAACATTGCCAAGAACATGATCAACAAAACATATGGAAATAAAGACGCCAGAAGTTATAAGTTGTTTACAGAGTTCCTTGAAAAAGAGAAACTGGATGCTGTGATGATGGCCTTGCCTGATCATTGGCATGGAATTATAGGGGTTGCCACTGCGAAGAAAGGCATCGATATATATGGTGAAAAGCCATTGGCCCGGACAATTGTTGAATCAAGAGCAATTGTAGATGCAGCCAACAAAAACAATATTGTATGGCAGACAGGTAGTTGGCAAAGATCGAGGCCTAATTTCTATAAAGCCGTCTCCCTGGTTCGTAATGGAGTATTGGGAAAAATATCAAAAGTTGAAGTCGGATTGCCTGATGGTCAGCGTTCTATTGGTATTAAAGGAGTTCAAACTCCACCATCTGAGGTTGATTATGACCTTTGGTTAGGGCCGGCTCCAAAGGTGCCTTATCGTGGCGTGTTGCATTTTGATTGGCGCTGGATGATGGATTACTCTGGTGGTCAGCTAACCGACTGGGCTGGTCACCATGTTGATATTGCCCATTGGGGACTTGATTTTGATAAAATTGGACCTACTGAGGTGAAAGCAAAAGGAGTTTACCCGGTTGATGGAATATATGATGTACCAGTTGAATATTTGATTGAAGCCAAATATGAGAATGGTTTGGACATGACAATTGCTAATTCAGGCTATTTTATCGGACGCAGAAAATCGAAGGAGTGGAAACGAGAAAAGCCATGGATGCTCGGTATGGGAACAGTGTGGTATGGCGAGCATGGTTGGATTCATGTCAACCGGCATGGAATTTGGGCAAGTAATCCAGAGTTCCTGAAGATTGAAGAGAAGGATCTATCTCAAAAGATTTATAAGAGTACCGATCATATTCAGAATTTTATTGATTGTATTCGATCTCGTCAAGCGACGATTACACCTGCAGAAACGGCACATCGATCCATAAGTGTGGCTTTGATTGGCGAAATTGCTATGCAAACCGGCGAGCATTTAAAATGGGATTATAAAAATGAGCGATTCACTAATAGTGAATATGCCAACCGACTTTTACAACGCCCATTCCGTTCTCCCTGGAAATTACCAGAATTTTAACCGCTAAAATCGAAACCAATGAAGAAGTATATATTTAATATTCTTAGTTTATCCATTGTTATTCTGGCAATTTTAAGCTCATGTCAGGAAAAGAAGCTTAGAGCCCTTGTTGTAACTGGTCAGAATAATCACAATTGGGAAGTATCACATGAGATTCTTTCAAAAATTCTGGATAATAGTGAGGTGTTTAGCACCGATGTGGCGATAAGCCCCGCTCAAGGCGAAGATATGTCAGCTTTCCAACCTGATTTTGCTAAATACGATGTGATTGTATTGGATTATAATGGTGATGATTGGCCGGAAACAACACAAAATGATTTGGAACAGTTTGTGAAAAATGGAGGAGGACTAGTTATTTATCATGCAACCAATAATAGTTTTCCTAATTGGGAAGCCTTTAATAAGATGGCTGGTCTTGGTGGTTGGAATGGTCGCGATGAGAATTCCGGGCCTTATGTATATTATAAAGGTGATAAAGAAGTTAAAGATAATTCACCTGGTAGCGGCGGAACACACGGTCCGCAGCACGAATTCATTGTTCAGCATCGCCAGCCTGATCATCCTATCTTAAGAGGGATGCCTGAGAAATGGATGCATAGCCGCGATGAGTTATATTCAAAGCTAAGAGGACCTGCTGAGAACATGACAGTATTGGCAACTGCTTATGCAGATCCAAAGAAAGATGGAACAGGACGTCATGAACCTATGTTGATGACAATTAAGTATGGTAAGGGTAGAGTATTCCACACTGCACTTGGACATGTTGGGAAAGAACGTCCGATAGCAGCTCAAAGTGCTGGTTTTATCATCACCTTACAAAGAGGCGCCGAATGGGCTGCAACAGGTATGGTAAATCAGGAATTGCCTATTGATCTGCCAAATGTATCAACTCCATTGATTCTACATAACTATAAACCTTATAGTTTGGATGAATTATTTAGACGTTGTAAGAATTATGAGTTTGGAAAATCTCAAAAGTACCTGAATTTAATTTCTAATCGAATTCGATTAGCAGGTGGTGATGTTGAGAAACTGAAAGTTTTTGAGAAGAAGATTATCGAAACTCTAAAGTCAGATGCAAGTGCTGATTCAAAGAACTATTTGTGCAGGGAGTTAAGTTGGATGGGAAGCCATGATGCGATGCCTGTATTAAAAGAATTAGAAAAGCAGGAGGCAACGCGTGAAATGGCACAATTTGCCATTGAAAGAATCAGTAAATAATAACTAGAAAATTTGTGCAGATGAAGCACGATGGTATTTAGCCTGAAAGAATGGTATCATAAAAAATAGTCATCGTGTTTCATCAGAAAATTAAAACAAAGATGAAATACCTTTTTGTAACATCATTTTTGGCCTTTAGCCTTAATCTAAGCATAAACGGACAAGCACCTGAAGATACTGAAGACTGGTCTGTGTGCCCGGAGGTGGTTGCACCATCAAAAAATAATAAAGCATCATCTGATGCTATTTTGCTATATGGAGGCAAAAAGGATGCAAACAAATGGGAACATGCTAATGGAGATGCCTTGAAGTGGAAAACAGGAAAGGCTTTAACTGTTGAGGCTAAATCTGGCGATATTCAAACTAAGCAATCTTTTGGTGATGTACAATTGCATTTGGAATGGCGCACACCTAAAAAAGTGAATGGAAATGGTCAGGGCCGTGGAAACAGTGGTGTTTTTCTCATGGGTAAATATGAGGTGCAGGTATTAGATTCATATGAGAATGAAACATACTACAATGGACAAGCTGCCAGTATATATAAACAACATATTCCGCTAGTTAATGCCTGCAAAAAACCTGGAGAATGGCAAACGTATGATATATTTTTCACGGCACCTCGTTTTAATACGGACAAATCATTGAAGTCACCGGCTTATGTGACCGTTGTTCAAAATGGAATATTGGTTCAGAACAATGTTGAACTAAAGGGTTCAACCTTGTACATCGGTCATCCAAAGTATGAATACCATGCAGAAAAGTTGCCGCTTAAGCTTCAGAATCATGGTAATCCAACATCTTTCCGTAATATCTGGATAAGAGAATTATAATTTTTTTTAATCAGAAAACTAAATCATTATGAGCAGACCTGTTACACTATTTACCGGACAATGGGCCGATTTACCCTTTGAAACGATATGTCAGAAAGCCAAAGACTTTGGTTACGATGGGGTGGAATTAGCTTGTTGGGGGGATCACTTTGAGGTGGATAAAGCAACGCCTGAATACTGTAAAAACAAGCTGGATACACTCAATAAATACGGTTTGAAAGTTTATGCCATATCGACTCATCTGGTTGGGCAGGCAGTTTGCGATAACATTGATTCACGGCACAAAGATATTTTACCTGATTATATTTGGGGTGATGGTGAACCTGAGGGAGTGCGGCAGAGAGCTGCTGAAGAGTTGATTAAAACGGCAGAAGCGGCTAAAATGCTGGGAGTTGATGTGGTTAATGGTTTTACCGGTAGTTCTATATGGCATTTATTATACTCCTTTCCTCCGGCCAGCGAGGCTATGATTGAGGATGGTTATAAGGACTTTGCAAGTCGATGGACACCTATCTTAGATCATTTTCAAAAGTTAGGTATCCGCTTTGCCCTCGAGGTTCACCCGACCGAAATTGCTTTTGATATTGCATCGGCAGACAGGGCACTTGAGGCAGTTAATCACCATCCTGCCTTTGGGTTTAATTATGATCCTTCTCACTTTGGATACCAGGGAGTTGATTATGTGGGATTCATTTATAAGTTCGCATCTAAAATCTTCCATGTTCATATGAAAGATGTAGCCTGGTCAAACGTGCCTACCGAAGCAGGTGTGTTTGGAGGACATACTTCGTTTGGTGATCAACGACGATTCTGGGATTTCAGAAGTCTGGGCAGAGGCAATATCAATTTTGAGGAAATTATCCGTGCATTGAACCGGATTGAATATAACGGACCACTTTCTGTTGAGTGGGAAGATGGTGGTATGGACCGGGAGCACGGTGCCACTGAGGCTTGCCAATTTGTGCGACAGGTTGACTTTCCTTCTTCCAACCTGGCCTTTGATGCTGCATTCGATAATGAAAACCAATAATTTATTACCTAACACTAAAGAAATTAAAAATGAAAAAGATAAAATTAGGAATGATTGGTGGCGGAATTGGTGCATTTATAGGAGATGCTCATCGTCGGGCATCACGTATCTGTAATGATTTCGAACTGGTTGGAGGTATGTTTTCTTCTGATTTTCAAAAAGGTAAAGAATTCGCTCAGCAGGAAGGTGTGGATCTGGAACATTGTTATCCTTCTGTTGATGAATTGATTGAGAGAGAGCTATCTTTGTCGAAAGAGAAGAGAATGCAAGCGGTATCGATCGTGACTCCTAATATGTTGCATTATGAGTCTGCAAGTATGCTTTTAGAAGCAGGTTTTCATGTTATATGTGAAAAGCCTATGACTTTAACAGTTGAGGAAGCAATTGCACTAAAGGATATTGTGGAGCAAAAAAAACTGACTTTCGGACTGGCTCATACTTATACAGGATATCCCATGGTAAGGCAGATGAAGGAAATCATTGCTTCAGGCGCATTGGGAACAATTCATCGCGTGGATGCCCAGTACTACCAGGGATGGGTTAACTCAGTAATCAGTGGCCATGAATCAGGAATTACAGGTGTTTGGAGGTTAGATCCAAAGTTTGCAGGTGTAAGTAGCTGTATGGGAGACATTGGCGTGCATGCATTTAACCTGATTGAGTATACAACGGGTTTGGAGATTGAGCAGGTTCTTGCCGATTTGAATCCGGTAAAAGATAATGTACCGCTTGATTTAGATGGTACAGTCTTATTGAGGTTACAGGATAATATTAAAGGGGTTATTCGCTCGAGCCAGGTAGCGGCCGGCGAGGAAAATAATCTTACAATCGGAATTTATGGTTCTGAAGCCAGCTTAAAATGGAGTCAGGAAGATCCTAATTTCCTTTATATGTTGAGTGATACGGAGCCAACTAAAGTATATAAGCCAGCTCATCCATACAACTCCGAATTCGCCGCAGCAAGTCACGTAATGCCTTCGGGTCATCCGGAAGGAATTTATGAAGCATTGGCAAATATTTATAAAGGAGTGGCTAAATCAATTAGGGGTGATAAAGTGTTTAATGGCGAATATCCAACTGTTGAAGATGGTGTGCGAGGAATGAAGTTTATACATTCCGTTGTTCAATCGAATCAAGATAATAATACATGGGTTGATTTATAATGAGTGTTGGAAAAGGCTGATGATATAGGATTATCTGTATCATTAGCCTTTTACTTTGAAAACTACTGACTTCTGTCTAAAAACTAACAAACTATTAAACTAGATGGCATGATTTCCATTGTTATTCCGGTATATAATGAGTCTGAATTAGTAGATGAACTGATTACTCGTTTGGATAAAGTGCTTGCAACATTGAGCGATAATTACGAGATGATATTCGTTGACGATGGTAGTGAAGACGATACGGTTTCTAAGATTTTGGAGAGGCGTCAACTTAACGCCAAAATAAAAATACTTTCCCTGTCTCGTAATTTTGGTCATCAGGCTGCAATAACTGCCGGAATGGAATATGCAAAAGGTGAGTATATTGGGCTTATCGATTGTGATTTACAAGATCCGCCGGAACTCTTTGAAGAAATGTATGGCTTACTAAAGAATGGACAGTATGATGTAGTGTCTGGATTTAGAAGTGATAGAAAAGAAAAAGAAGGAAAGCGTTTTCTAATAAAATCCTTTCATCGATTATTTAGTCAAGCCAGCGGATTGAGAAACATTGAGCAAACAGGGCATTTCTCAATGATGAATAGGCAGGCATTATCTGCATTGTTATCCATGAAAGAGAAAAACAGGTACTTGCCCGGTTTACGAAGTTTTATGGGATTCAGGCAAACCCAGGTGGAATATACACGGCAGGACAGGCTTACTGGTAATTCTAAAATGACGTTCAGACAATTGTTTAGATTAGCCGGTGATGCATTATTTTCATTTTCAAAACTCCCGCTTCGGTTTTGCCTTTATCTTGGTTTGGTAGGTATAATTGTTTCATTGGTTGCCGGCGTTTATGTGTTGGTTTCTAAAGTACTTGGTTGGGCACCATTGGGTTGGTCGTCAACAACAATAAGTATCTATTTTCTGGGATCTATCCAACTGACTTTTCTCGGAGTTATGGGCGAGTATGTATTTCGTATATATAAGGAATCACAGAATAGGCCGTTGTATTTTGTAAGAGATAAATACGATTAAAGGAATGCGAGGCGAACGATCTTATCATATAATCTTACCAGCCTTGGCATTGAGTGTTTTAGGTATGTGGATATACTTTGGATTGGATGCCGGTATATCCGGTGATGAGTACGTCCACCTTAACCACGCCAATGATGTGCTTAATTATTTTTTAAGCTTTGGTAAAGATCGTTCTGCTCTGATTACCCCAGAAACCAACCTTAAATATTACGGACAAGGTTTTGATAATTTGACTGCATTAATCATTCGACTGTTTAATGTAGACGATATTTTTACTTTAAGGCATGTTCTGAATATTATAGCAGCCTGGTTAATTGTCTTATACGCTTTTGCTTTAGGCAAAAAGTTTGGTGGATTATGGTGTGGTATACTTGCAGCCTGTTGTTTATTGTTATCGCCACGTTTTATTGGTCACTCTTTTAATAATTTAAAAGATATACCCTTTGCTTTGGCCTACCTAATGTCTGTTTATTATACCATAAAATGGATTGAGCAATTGCCTAAGCCTGGGAATAGCTTAAGCATTAAATTGATAATGAGCATTGCATTTGCAATCAGTATAAGGCCGGCCGGTTTATTGATGATCTGCTATTTGGGACTTTTTTCATTATTGTGGTGGATTTCTCGGCAAAAAAAATTAAGTGTGCTACAAGTGCTAAAACCGTTTCTGTTTATTACATTAAGTGCCTATTTTATTGGACTTTTATTCTGGCCTTATGCCTTGGGAAATCCTCTTTGGCATCCAATAGAATCACATTTAGTCATGTCGGATTATCCAGTAATAATGCGACAATTATTTGAAGGTCAACTTACGTGGTCTGATCATTTGCCTTGGTATTATATATTAAAGTATATTGGTATTACTTCGCCTTTGCTGGTGTTGTGCTTGTTTTTTTTTAGTCCGTTTTTATTCTTTCTCCCGGTTGGAAAGGAAAAAAACAAATGCAATTTATTAATCTTGTTTTTTGTTTCGCTTTTCCCATTAGTTTTTATCCTGATAAAATCCTCCAACCTTTATGGAGGAGCCAGACACCTTTTGTTTACTTATCCATTTATTTGTGTATTGGCAGCAATGGTCGTGAAGGAATTAATTAGTTCTCAAAGAAAAGTATTACTGAAGGGACTCATATTATTTCTATTAATGTCCGGCTTTTATATTCCTGTTAAATTCATTGTTAAGAATCATCCCTTACAATACTCTTACTTTAACCTTTTAGTTGGAGGAGTTGATGGAGCAACCGGCCAGTATGAGATTGATTATTATTATGCTTCACTTCGAAAAGGAACCAAACGATTAATTGATAATATTGGTGCAAAGACTGGCGACACAATAATTATTGCTTCTAACTTTAATATGGATTGGTACCTCAAGGATGCTCAATTTAGTTTTAAGACCGTTTATACGCCCTATTACAGTCGTGGAGAAAAAGATTGGGATTATGGCCTGTTCGTTCCGGCACATATTTATGAATACGATCAAAATAGCTTACATTGGCCACCGCATGATCCATTATTCGAAATAAAGGTAGACAATGCATCTGTTTGTATTGGAGTTAAAAGACAGTCTAAAAATGATTATCTGGCTTCTCAGGCATTCGCCAATGATGAATTTTATGACGTTATTCATTATGCGAATGAAGCATTGAATGTAATGCCTTATAATCTGACGGCAAATATGAAACTGGGTAAAGCATATTTTAATCTGAATGAGTATCAGCTAGCCATAAAAGCATTTGAAAAATGTTTATACATTTTACCAAATTATGAACCTGCTTTAATTTATTTAGCGCAAATCCATCAAAAAAGGGGAGATTATGTCAATGCCGAACGACTCTATGATGAAGTGATCTCGTATAATCCAAGGTATATGGGTGCATATGAGTTGTATTCAGATTTGCATTTAACTCAGGGCAATAAAAATAAAGCAATCAAGATATTAGAAATGGGATTAGAGTTTAAGCCTTTTGATCGAACCATTTCACAAAAGATAGAATCAATAATTAATAACAGAAAACTATAGAAAGATGAAACGAGCGATTATTTTTTTCAGTTTATGTCTGCTGCTATCAGGTATTGGTGCAGGTTTAGCTTCACTAAAGGCACAGGAAGAGGTTACGGATTCATTGTCGATCGATGACATGCCTCCGGTTTTATACCAGGAAGAGGAAGAAGAGGAATCTGAAGAGTCCAATACCGGTGTTTATGTGGCAATTGGTATTGCTGGCGTTGTAGCTGTTGGTATTGGTGTTATGGCAGCAAAAAAGAAAAAGTAAAAAAGGAAAGGCCATTACTTTGTTCTGAGTAATGGCCTTTATTAATCTTGTTAGTAATAACTTATCCCTGATAAGTGCTGAAACCTGTTGCTTCCATTTTACGGTCAACCTTCTTCACAAGACCTTGAAGAACTTTACCTGGTCCTACTTCAGTGAAAGAAGAAACACCATCAGCAATCATATTCTGAACAGTTTGTGTCCAACGAACAGGAGCAGTTAATTGCGCAACTAAATTTTCTTTAATAGTTGCCGGATCAGTTACAGCCTTTGCGTTTACATTTTGGTATACCGGACAAACAGGTGTGCTGAATTCTGTAGCTTCGATAGCAGCGGCTAATTCAGTTCTTGCCGGTTCCATCAATGGAGAATGGAATGCACCCCCAACAGGTAATTTAAGTGCACGCTTAGCACCTTTTTCTGTCAATACCTCACAAGCTTTGTTGATGCCAGCAATAGAGCCGGAAATAACCAACTGACCCGGACAGTTGTAGTTAGCTGCTACAACAACATCTTCGATGCTTCCGCACACCTCTTCTACAACAGCATCCTCAAGACCAACGATAGCAGCCATAGTTGATGGCTCAATTTCGCATGCTTTCTGCATAGCTTGAGCACGTTGGGAAACCAATTTCAAACCATCTTCGAAATTCATTGCACCAGCTGCTACTAAAGCTGAAAACTCACCCAAAGAGTGACCGGCAGTCATTTCAGGTTTAAAAGCTTCACCTAATGTTTTAGCTAGTATTACCGAGTGTAAAAAGATGGCTGGTTGAGTTACTTTAGTTTGTTTTAGGTCTTCGTCAGTACCTTCAAACATTAAGTCAGTAATGCGAAATCCTAAAATTTCATTTGCTTTTTCAAATAATTCCTTCGCCATTGGTGAGTTTTCGTACAAATCCTTACCCATTCCAACGTACTGGGCACCTTGGCCCGGAAATACAAATGCTTTCATATCTGTTTGTTTTATTTTGCAGGTCACAAGTGTTGTTAAGAACGTTAATTGTAAGTTTTTGTGACCTGCTTAATAATTTAAATTTTTAATGGTTTTCATCCCGGTATTAGGTGCCTTTTGCTGCAAACAACAAAGGCTCACGGTTGACGAGAGCCATTAATTTTTTTAATTTATCGGGGCAAAGATAAAGCATAAAATTGCTTTAGTCCTAATAAAAAGTTCACCAATTGCATTTTCGACTATTCGTTAGCTAAGTCCCAAAGAGTCAGAAAGCTTGTTTTTACTATGGCTTCAAACTTTTGCCAGTCAATTCGGTCAACATGATCACTTGGCATGTGGTAAGATTCATGTCCACCAGTATGAAACCACATGATAGGAATTCCTTTTTTAGCGAAGGGGGCATTGTCGCTACCACTGGTGGGATTATCCCATGCGCTATAATTAATTTTAAGGCCAAGATTAAACTCCTTGTTGTGCTGCCTGCACAGGTTTTCAGCTTGTTTCCAGGATTTGGTGTAAAGTAAAGATACGGCTGAGTCAGGACGCTCATAATTATAGCTTCTGCCAATCATATCGTAATTGTGGTAGTATTTTACCTTGTCAATATCTTTGAAAGAATTCACAAAGAAGCGGGAACCAAACAAACCTCTTTCTTCAGCTGTCCAATTAGCAAAAATAACAGTCCTTTTGGGTTGAATGCCTGTTGCCATAAATGCTCTTGCAATAGCTACTACACCAATAGCGCCTGATCCATTATCATCGGCACCGTTCCATATATATCCATCGTAACTACCCAAGTGGTCATAGTGCGCTCCAACAACAATGATTTCGTTTGGCTTCTCCGAACCTTTAATAACAGCGATGACATTGCGGCATTTCTTAGCTTCAACATTCGCCTTGGTACTTAATTTAGCTGACGTATAGTTTAGTGAAGGCCTATCTTTCACAGATAAACTTTGTAATTGACTAAGATATTTATCAAGGAATGTATCAGAATCAGGAATTAATTCATTCATCATCAATTTTGATACTTTGTAATAATAAGGACCATTTTTAGGTTCGTCCTGCAGGAACAGGCTTTTCTTATAAATCCCAGAAGAGCGCTTGCTAAGTTCTTTTTCGGACTCAGCTTTTATAGTTGGTGCATCGTAATATGATTCTTCTAAATATGGATTTTTTAAGTCATACTCTAAAACTGCAGCGATACCAGCATCCTTTAAAGTTGAGTTTTTGATTTGGTTCCACTCCTGAGATGATTTACTTTTCATCAAAATATCAAGAGCGCTACCTTCTTCTGTTTTTGGTAGCCCTGATAGACGGATAAGAACCTTACCACTACTTTTTTTTGGATTGATGTTCTGTAATTGTTGATGATTGATGCCATAACCACCCCAGATAATTTCTGAATTAATTGAGTATGATTGAGCAACACGCTCGGCCCTAAGGTGTGTTGGGAATGAAAAAGTTCTGCTTTGGTTTTTTGAATGGAAAGTAATGGTGGCTTCTTTAGGCTGATGCGCAACAAGCAACGGTACATCTTGAAAGTAAGAATCATCATCAAAAGCTGATATTCCAATTGATTGATATAGAGAGGTCAGGTAATCGGCCGTCATAAAAGCACCTTTTGTTGTTGCTTCGCGTCCTTCAAACCAGTTAGATGAAAGAAAGGTTAATTCTGCTTCAAGCGAATTACGGTTAATTGTTTTGAGCGCCTTATCAATGTATTCCTGTGATGATAATGATAATGAAAACAGAAATAATGTAGATATGAATAAAGTAATTTGTTTGTGCATGTTAACTAAGTTTTTGTGATGCGAAAATATGAGATGAATTTGGTTAATCAAGGACATGTTTGTAGATAATGTAGTAGACATGTTCATAATTTAAAGCATGGATGACTAACAAATTGTTTTCTAGTGAGAAAAAATGATTTGATTTAGAAAAAAATAACAATTGGGATGTTCTTTTTCCATTGAAAATTAGTACTTTTGCAGCGCTTTTTTGTCTAAAATTGTCAAAAAGGCTGAAAATCAGTGGGGTTTTATAAGGGATTAGTGTACCTTTGCACCCCGTTTAGAACGAAATTGTTTAATGCAATATATTTAAATTTTATGCCAACAATTCATCAGTTAGTTAGAAAAGGACGAAACAAGCAGGTGGAAAAAAGTAAGTCACCGGCTTTGAACGCATGTCCTCAAAGACGAGGAGTGTGTGTGAGGGTGTATACTACTACACCAAAGAAGCCTAACTCAGCCATGAGGAAGGTTGCAAGGGTGCGTTTAACCAACGGTAAAGAGGTTAACGCTTACATCCCTGGAGAAGGACACAACCTACAAGAGCACTCAATTGTATTAGTGCGTGGTGGTAGGGTAAAAGATCTTCCGGGTGTGCGTTACCACTTAGTGCGTGGAGCATTAGATGCATCAGGAGTAGACGGACGTACGCAGCGCCGTTCAAAATATGGTACTAAGCGACCAAAAGCTGCTAAGAAATAATTAAAGACATTGTGAAGTGCGTTGTTTACTTGGTTAGTTAACTGGATGAGTAAATGTTAAGCATTGAAGACTAGTAAAGACAGCCAAGAAGAATAACAAAGTAAACAAAAGAGAAGATGAGAAAAAGTAAACCAAAAAAGAGGATCCTTCTTCCGGATCCAAAGTTCAACGATCAGACGGTTACACAGTTTGTGAATAACATGATGTTGGACGGTAAAAAATCAATCGCTTTCAAAATCTTTTACGATGCTATGGATCGTGTTGCTGAAAAAGCAGAAAAAGAAGGAAAGCCTGTATTGGAATTTTTCAAAAAAGCACTTGAAAATATTACTCCATCGGTGGAGGTTAAAAGCCGTCGTGTTGGTGGCGCTACTTTTCAGGTTCCAACTGAAATTCGTCCATCCCGAAAAGTATCTATCGGCATGAAGCATTTGATTTTATTCTCGCGTAAGCGTAGTGGTAAATCAATGGCAGAGAAATTATCTGCTGAAATTGTTGCTGCATATAATTTAGAAGGCGGTGCCTTCAAAAAGAAAGAAGACATGCATAAAATGGCAGAAGCCAACCGTGCATTTGCTCACTTCAGGTTTTAATCTAAATAGTTAAGAAATTATTGTCATGGGAAAGGCAGATCTTAAAAAGACCAGAAATATTGGGATTATGGCCCACATTGATGCTGGTAAAACAACGACTACAGAGCGTATCTTGTTTTATACCGGTATCACTCACAAAATTGGTGAGGTGCACGATGGTGCGGCTACTATGGACTGGATGGAGCAAGAACAAGAGCGTGGTATTACCATTACTTCTGCTGCTGTTACAACCAACTGGATTTATGAAGGTGTTGAAAATAAAATTAACATCATTGACACCCCAGGTCACGTTGACTTTACTGTAGAGGTAGAGCGTTCTTTACGTGTTCTTGATGGTGCTGTTGCATTATTCTGTGCGGTGGGTGGTGTAGAACCTCAGTCAGAAACTGTATGGCGTCAGGCTAACAAATATAACGTTCCTCGTATCGGTTTCGTTAACAAAATGGACCGTTCTGGTGCTAACTTCTTCGAAGTAGTGCGTCAGGTTCGTGAAATGTTAGGAGCAAACCCAATTCCTCTTCAGATTCCAATCGGTGCTGAAGAAAACTTCGAAGGTGTTATCGATTTGATCGAAAACAAAGCAGTTGTTTGGTTCGAAGATGAGCAAATGGGTTCACGTTACGAACTCCAGGAGATTCCAGAAAACTTGAAAGCTGAGGCTGAAGAGTGGAGAGGAAAATTAGTTGAAGCAGTTGCTGAGCACGACGATGAATTGATGGAGATGTATTTCGAAGATCCTGATTCAATCACTCGTGAGCAGATGTTAGAAGTGATTCGTAAGGCAACTATCGCCCAAACAATTACTCCAATGATGTGTGGTTCTGCGTTTAAAAATAAAGGTGTTCAACGCCTGTTAGATGCAGTTATTCAGTACTTACCATCTCCAAGTGATATCGGAACTATAGAAGGTGTTAATCCTAAGACTGGTGAAGAGGTAGCTTACGAAATGGACGAGAAAGAGCCATTATCTGCATTAGCATTTAAAATTGCGACTGACCCATTTGTTGGTCGTTTAGCATTTATGCGTGTTTACTCAGGTAAAATTGATGCTGGTTCATACGTATTGAATACACGTACAGATAAAAAAGAGCGTATCTCTCGTTTATATCAGATGAAATCGAATAAGCAGTTGCCACGTGAGGTAATCTCAGCTGGTGACATCTGTGCTGGTGTAGGTTTCAAAGATATTCGTACAGGTGATACTCTTTGTGATGAGAAACATCCAATCGTACTTGAGTCAATGGACTTCCCAGAGCCGGTAATTGGTGTTGCAGTTGAGCCATTGTCACAAAAAGATATGGATAAGTTAGGTGTTGCACTTGGTAAATTGGCTGAAGAAGATCCAACATTTAAAGTAGCAACTAACGAAGATACAGGTCAGACAGTAATTTCAGGTATGGGTGAGCTTCACCTTGAAGTATTGATCGATCGTTTAAAGCGTGAGTTCAAGGTTGAATGTAACCAGGGACAGCCACAGGTAACTTATAAAGAAACTATTACTCAGGAAGTTGAGCTTCGCGAGGTATTCAAGAAGCAGTCTGGTGGTCGCGGTAAATTCGCCGATATCCAGTTCCGTATGGGACCTGCTGAGGAAGGTAAAACTGGTCTTCAGTTTGAAAGTACAATTAAAGGTGGTAACATTCCTAAAGAATTTATCCCTTCAATTGAGAAAGGTTTCAAAGAAGCTATGTTGAATGGTGTTCTTTGTGGTAGCGAAGTAGAGAGCTTGAAAGTTGAAGTATTTGACGGTTCTTTCCACGCTGTCGATTCTGACCAGTTATCATTCGAAATTTGTGCCCGTCAAGGATTTAAATCAGCATCTGCACAAGCTAAGCCTCAGTTATTGGAGCCTATCATGCGTGTAGAAGTTGTAACTCCGGAAGAGTACATGGGTGATATTATCGGTGACTTTAACAAGCGTCGTGGTCAGGTAGAAGGTATGGAATCTAAGGCTGGTGCTCGTGTAGTAAAAGCTAAGGTGCCTTTGGCTGAGATGTTTGGTTATGTTACAGCTTTACGTACAATTTCATCTGGTCGTGCTACATCATCAATGGAATTCTTAGAGTACGCTGCAGTACCTAAGCAAATTGCCATTGAAGTAGTAAAAGAAGCAAAAGGAAAAGTAGAATTATTATAAGAATTAGTGTTCTCCACTATGAGTCAGAAAATTAGAATAAAACTTAAATCTTACGATCATAACTTGGTTGACAAGTCAGCTGAGAAGATCGTAAAGACAGTTAAGAGCACTGGTGCAGTAGTTAGCGGTCCTATTCCGCTACCTACTCACAAGCGTATCTTCACTGTGTTGCGCTCCACATTTGTGAACAAGAAATCACGTGAGCAGTTTCAATTGTCATCTTACAAGCGTTTGATTGATATTTATAGCTCTACAGCTAAAACAATCGATGCCTTGATGAAGCTTGAATTGCCAAGTGGTGTAGAAGTAGAAATTAAAGTGTGATAATCTTAAATGTTTAAACAATGCCAGGACTAATTGGAAAAAAAATCGGAATGACATCCGTTTTCAGTGCCGATGGTAAAAATGTGCCATGCACTGTTATCGAAGCAGGCCCTTGCGTAGTGACACAGGTTAAAACTGTGGAAACTGATGGCTACGAGGCTGTACAGTTGGCGTTTGACGACAAAAAAGAGAAAAGCACAAATCAACCTGAAGCAGGTCACTTTAAAAAGGCCGGTTCAGCACCTAAACGTAAAGTTGTTGAGTTCCACGAATTCGAGAATGAGTTAAAATTAGGTGAAGAGGTTGATGTGAATCTTTTCGAAGAAAACGCTTTTGTTGATATCACTGGTATCTCAAAAGGTAAAGGTTTTCAAGGTGTCGTAAAACGTTACAACTTTAGAGGTGTGGGTGATGCAACCCACGGTCAGCACAACCGCTTACGCGCTCCTGGATCTATTGGTGCAGCATCCTATCCATCAAGGGTATTTAAAGGTATGCGCATGGCAGGTCGTACAGGTGGCGATAGAGTAAAGGTTGAAAACCTTAAAGTGATTAAAGTAATTCCTGAGAACAACCTTATTTTAGTTAAAGGTTCTGTTCCGGGAGCAAAAGGCTCATATCTAATTATTGAAAAGTAATGGAACTGAACGTATTAACAATTGAAGGAAAAGAAACCGGAAGAAAGGTAACATTACCTGAAACGGTGTTCGGAATTGAGCCCAGCGACCACGCCATTTACTTGGATGTAAAACAATACTTGGCTAATAATCGTCAAGGGACTCATAAGTCTAAAGAACGTGCAGAGATAACAGGTAGTACTCGTAAGATCAAGAAACAAAAAGGTACTGGTACAGCTCGTGCCGGTAGCATTAAGTCTCCTGTATTCGTTGGTGGAGGTCGTGCATTCGGTCCTCGTCCGCGTAACTACCGTTTTAAGTTAAATAAAAAACTTAAGCAGTTAGCTCGTAAATCTGCGTTAGCATACAAAGCACAACAGCAAACCATTACTGTTTTGGAAGACTTCAACTTTGAAGCTCCTAAAACAAAAGACTATGCTGCAATGGTGAATAGCCTTAAGCTAAATGGTCAGCGTTCATTGTTAGTGTTAAAAGAAGCTAACGATAATATCTACCGCTCGGCTCGCAACATTCAGCGTGCAGAAGTAGTGACATTATCTGAATTGAATACTTATGACATCATGAAAGCTAAAAACTTGGTGTTAGTTGAAAGTTCAGTAGAAGAATTCGATAAACTGTTTAACGCATAAGGAGGCTCGTCATGAAAGTTATTATTAAACCGATTGTAACTGAAAAAATGACAGAACTTGGTGAAAAGTTGAACCGTTTCGCATTCGTGGTTGATAAGAACGCTAACAAGCTTCAGATCAAAGACGCTGTGGAAGAGTTGTACAACGTAAGCGTAGAGTCTGTCAATACAATGGTATACGCGGGTAAATCAAAGTCGCGTTACACAAAAAGTGGAGTTATTGTTGGTAGAACAAATTCCTTCAAAAAAGCTATTGTAACATTAGCAGAAGGAGATACTATTGATTTTTATAGCAATATCTAATAAAAATGGCAGTAAGAAAACTAAAGCCCACGACACCGGGGCAGAGACACAAAATTATTGGTGCGTTTGATACGATTACATCAGCGTCACCAGAAAAGTCCTTATTGAGGCC